>JAUWBQ010000131.1 GCA_030601645.1 Candidatus Bathyarchaeota archaeon
GAGAACTCTCCTGACGGCCTCCTCCCCCTCCCTGAGGTTCATCCTGCTGGCTATGGAGGTCACAGGATCGGGGTCTGCTCGCTTTCTCTTATCGCCGCTTGTGGAAGACATTCTAGGAAAGTTCGGTGAATCCGGTATTTAGGTGCACGCACTCCGAGTATATTACGCGCGCATCTAACCCTCATCCAGTGTGGAAGCGGGGACTCATCCCTTCCGTCTCTCCACCTCTTCGAGGATCCGGGTGATCTCGTCCTCGTCGACGTCGATCTTGTGGTTCGCCTTGAGGCGCCTCTTGACCTCCGCAGGATCGTCGGTTCCCTCCGACGCCTTGGGGACGATGTTGCACATGTCCTCGACGTAGTTCCAGGGAAAGATAACCCACCGCCAGTTGATCTCGTCGCCGTAGTAGTCCGGGGTGAACTTGGAGCCTGTGATGTGCCTCAGGGCGGCCGTCCGGACCTCTGCTGGGTTCTTCGTCTGCACATAGTCCGTGGCTATCTTCATGCTGTCCCCGGTGTCGGTGATGTCGTCGACGACGATGACGCTCCTCCCGGTCAGGTCGATCTCGAAGGGGTACTTGAGCTGGGCCGTTCCGTCCGGGGTCGCCGTGACCCCCCAGTGCTCAACCTGAGGCTCACCAGGTCCTTGATGGCCAGGAAGTCGCAGAGCACCCTTGAGAGCACCCAGCCCCCCCGGGCCAGCCCCACCATGAAGTCGGCCCTGTAACCGGACTTGATGATCTTCCGGGCTACCTTCTCGGAGAGGGAGTGGAAGAGCTCCCAGTCCATGACCTCGCAATCAAACTTATCGTCGAACACGGAGACTCCTATGGGTGAACTGAATTAAACAGTTTCTGAATAAAACAAAAGATCGATTTAATAATCTGGCTGCTTTTCAAAGAACGATAGGAGATCATCTATGCCTTACTGTCCAAGCTGCGGGAAAGAGGTTGGAGACGAGATCGTCTACTGCCCCCACTGCGGAGCCGCCCAGAGGGAGACAGGGTATCAAAGGCCCAGGAGCCGGGGGTGGCCAATAGATAGGATCCTCGCCGGTTTCGTAGGGTTCATAATCATAGCCACGTCGTTGGGGCTCATGACCGGAGGGGGAGCGATCATGTGGGCTCAGAGTAGCTTCGCCGATCCGGACGGCTACTTGGTTAGCAGGAGCGTCCGCATTCACACTGACACATACGCCATCGTCTCCCAGAGTTTCGACATCCACACGGATATAGAGCTCCCTTCATCTTTCTGGTTGACCAGAGGAGTGTCTGAGATAGTCACCATAAAGTTCGTCGTCGAGAGCAACGACCCCTCAAGCGAGATCCTGATAGCCATCGCCCATGAGGCCCAAGCCGAGAACTACCTCGAAGGCGTCGAGTACGACGAACTCTCGAGGCTCTCATGGTCCTATGACCCCTGGACCAATGAGGAGCCCGACATATCCTACTCACGCCACGGGGGAGGAGCCCCGGAGGTAGCCCCCGTCGTCATCAGCTCCTGGGAGGCCGTTAGCGTCGGCTCAGGGGCCCAAGACCTGAACTGGGAGCCCGTCTCCGGGAGCTACTGGATAGTGGTCATGAACGCCGACGGCTCAGCGGGGGTCGACGCGGACGTCAAGCTGGGGGCCCGGGTGCCAATCCTCCAGAACATAGGCAACATGCTCGTCTTCGGTGGGATCGTGGCCCTCCTAATAGGCGCCTTCGTGCTCTACACCTGGGTCAGGTGACCCGAGGGAGAACCCGGAAACCTTTTTGAACCCCCATGGACGATACAGGAGATGCCCTCTTACGGAGGGACTATATTAGGGTAGAAACCTACGGATAGTGATAGTGATGGAGAAGGACTATAAGGCGATCCTCGACAGGGCCTACGAGAAGCTCCCCGACCATGTGGAGACGTACGAGAGGTGGACCGTGCCCAGGCCAATCCTCAGGAGGGCGGGGAGGAGGACCGTAATCATGAACTTCAAGGAGATAGCGGACGAGCTCAACCGGGACCCCCAGCACCTGCTAAAGTTCCTCTCCGGGGAGATGGCGACCCTCCCCCGGTTCGACGGGACACGGGCAATCTTCCAGGGCAGGTTCAGGGAGGACTCCATCAGGAACCTCCTGGAGGTCTACACCAAAAAGTACGTAATCTGCCCCGTCTGCAAGCGACCGGACTCAAAGATCGTCAGGGAGAAGCGCCTCCTCTTCCTCCAGTGCGAAGCCTGCGGCGCCAGGTCCTCCATAGGAAGCAAGTGATGAGTTAATGGGCGAGGTCTACGTCAACACCATCCGCCAGAACAGGGACACCCTCGTCGCCGTCTGCGACGCCGAGCTCCTGGGGTGCACCCTTGAGGGCGGACGGGTCCCCTTCGAGGTGAGTGAACGCTTCTACGGGGGCTCCCTCAGCAGCCTAGAGGAAGCCCTTGAGGCGATGAAAAAGGCCTCCATCTGCAACATAGTGGGCAAGAAGATAGTCGAGGCCGCCATAGGGAAGAAGATGATCCAGAAGACGGCGATCATCTACATCGGCGACATCCCCCACGCCCAGATAATCCACCTCTGACAGGATAACCTCCTTATACCCCAGGAGACTATTCTCCTCGGTGAAATTTTGCCAGACCACAAGATCAAGGACATAGATCTGGCCGATCAGGGCGAGCTGCTGATAGAGTGGGCTCAGGCCCATATGCCCGTCCTCGCCATCATAAAGGAGCGCTTCGAGAAGGAGAGGCCCCTTGAGGGCGCGGTGATCGGCGCGTGCCTCCACGACACAAAGGAGACCGCCGTATTGGTGAGGGCCCTTGAAGCGGGAGGCGCCAAGGTTATCCTCTGCGGATCCAACCCCCTCTCTACCCAGGACGAGGTGGTCGCGGCCCTCGTGAAGACCGGGACACCGGTCTACTCCTGGAGGGGGCAGACCACCGACGAGTACTACTGGTGCCTGAACAAGGTCCTCGACCAGAAGCCGAACATGACCACCGACGACGGCGCCGACCTCGTGAACCTCATCCACTCCAGCCGGACGGACCTCATAGACGGCGTGAAGGGCGGCTCCGAGGAGACCACCACCGGGGTCATCAGGCTCAGGGCGATGGAAGCCGACGGGGCTCTCAAGTACCCCATCATCGCCGTGAACGACACCGACACGAAGCACATGTTCGACAACCAGTACGGCACCGGTCAGAGCACAATCGACGGCATCCTCAGGGCCACCGCCGTCCTGCTCGCAGGGAAGAACTTCGTCGTAGGCGGCTACGGCTGGTGCGCCAGGGGCATCGCCAGCAGGGCTCGCGGGATGGGGGCCAACGTCATTGTCACCGAAGTGAAGCCCCTGAGGGCGCTTGAGGCGGTGATGGACGGCTACCGGGTGACCACCATGGCAGAGGCCGCGAAGGTGGGAGACATCTTCGTGACCTCCACGGGGGACATCAACGTCGTCGACGGAGAGCACATGAAGGCGATGAAGAGCGGGGCCATCATGGCCAACTCGGGCCATTTCAACGTGGAGATCAACCTCCCGGCACTGGAGGAGATGTCTACAGGCAAGCGTAGGCTCAGGGACAGCCTCGACGAGTACACGACCAAGGACGGCAGGAAGCTCTACCTCCTCGCTGAGGGGAGGCTAGTGAACCTCGCCGCCGCCGAGGGGCACCCCAGCGAGGTGATGGACATGAGCTTCGCCAACCAGGCCCTCGTCGCGGAGTGGGTCTGGAACGCCGAGAAGATGGAGCCCAAGGTCTACGACGTCCCCAAGAGCATAGACGAGAACGTCGCCCTGCTGAAGCTGCGGGGCATGGGGATAGAGATAGACACCCTCACCGAGAGGCAGGCGGAGTACCTCCGCTCCTGGAAGGAGGGCACGGTCTAACCCCCTTTTTCACTCATTTTTTCCCACTGAAAATCTCTAATAGTGTCTGGTTCCCCTGAATATTGATGTCTGTTTCATTGCCCAACCAAGGACCCAAGCCCGTGGCCTGGTCCAAGAAAGCGATGGTGAGCAGCTCCCACCCGGCGGTGACCAAGGTGATGCTGGACGTCCTGAGGGCCGGTGGGAACGCCATCGACGCCGCCGTGGCCGGGAGCCTGGTTCAGCCCGTCCACGAGGTCCACCAGACCAACCACGCGGGAACCGTGGTGACTCTGTACTGGGACGCGGAGACGGAGAGGGCCTACTTCATGGACGCCTCAGCCGAGCTCCCAGGGGACCTCAGGATCTGCACCCCCAACCCCCACTCCTCGGACAACGCCGCCTGCATCCCGGGGTTCATCCCGGGTCTGGCTTCGATGCTTGAGAGGTTCGGGTCCAAGCCCTGGTCGACGCTCATGGAACCGGCGGTGAGGGCGGCCAGGGAGGGAGCGGTGATGAGCTCCTGGCAGTACGGCTACCTCCACGCCTCCCTAAGCTCCATCACCTACTTCCCGTCAGGGCGGGACTTCTACACCTCCAACGGCTTTCTCATCCCGGTCGGGGAGCGCTGGAGGATGCCCCAACTGGCGGAGACCCTACAGAGATCGGTGGAGGAGGGGCCGGAGTACTTCACGCAGGGGGACTGGGCGAAGCACATGGTCAAGGCTGGCAACGAGCTCGGCTGGCCCATCACCATGGAGCACCTGGCCGCGTACGAACCCATCTGGCTGGATCCCCTGAGCTTCAAGTACCGGGACACGGAGATAGTCGGCATCCCGCCGCCCCAGAGGGGGGCCCTCTACATGGGGTACATCTACGGCATCCTGGAGGAGTTCGACCTAGGCTCCATAGGTCACTACACAGAGTCCGCGGACGCCCTCGCATTGATCGCCTGGGCGATGAGCAGGGCTCACACGGAGAAGGCCCTCATGCATGACCCCCAGTTCTACGACGTCCCCGTGGATGTCCTCCTCTCCAAGGACTACCATCGCATGATAGCAGAACTTTGGAGGAGCAGCAGGCCCAAAGTGGACCTCACGGAGTTCCTCAGGCTCACCGTGGGCGAGACCGCCATGGCGGCGGGACTCCCATCAAGCAATAGGAGGGTCCACGACAGCTGTGAGCTGAGCATCGTGGACGAGGAGGGGAACTGGGTGGAGATGATGAACACGGGGAACGGAGGCGGCATCCCCGGCTTGGTCGTCGACGGCGTGAAGAACGGCGGCACCACCGTCAAGGCAGAGGTGGAGACGGGGACGGGGAGGTTCGGCTGGATCGTGGAGCCA
>JAUWBQ010000086.1 GCA_030601645.1 Candidatus Bathyarchaeota archaeon
TTCCCCTCGTCCTCCTCCTCCTCGACCTGGATAATGTAGCCACAGCTGAGGCAGCGTTTCATCTTGGGGCTCTCGGCGCCACACTCGGGGCAACTCACCAGCTCCAGACGCCACACGTCTTGATCTAACTCTGCCTGCTGGACACTTCCCAACCGAATTCTACCCCGGAATTCAAATCAATTATACAACTATATAAAATAAATTCATCATGGATACATATCTCAAATCCATAATCTTTCAACAAGCTGCTAATCAGGGCCAGAAATCTTGAATCTCCACATCCGCTCGTCTCTTAATCCTATAAAGTATCCATCTGAACCATTCATTGCTCTCGTCTTATCTTACCCCAGGCACTCGAGGGGGAAGGAACTTTGAGAGTTTTTATTTTCAACTGAACAATCCGGGCTAATACTTAATATTTGAGTATGCGGCTTTGATAGACCATCGAGGATTTTAGATGGATGAAAAGGGGGGTTCCGTTAGTCAAGGGGTAGACTGGTCATCCCTCTATAGAAAGGAGGACTGGCTCGTTGTCTGGATGGGCTTCATCATACTGATTCTGACTGCTGCAGGGTTGATTACCAATGTGCCCAGCATCGGAACCTGGTCGAACCAAATATCCGACGCCCTGAACCTCGGGGATCTAAACCTCCTCGCCTTGCTGGGGCTGGGCATCCTCGCTCTAACCACATTGGGCGTGTACCTGAAGGGAGAGAGCCTCTTGTGGTACTGGTTGGGATTCCCCGTCATCTTCGTCATGGCGATCCTCGCGTTCATCATCTCGAAACAGGCCATGATAAAGTACTACGGGCTCGCATACGTGCTCTGGGCCCTGCTCCTGGGCCTCGTTATAAGTAATATCATGGAGACACCGGAATGGTTGAAGGGCGCGGTGAAGACGGAGCTCTTTATCAAGATCGGCCTCGTGCTCCTGGGCGCCGAGATCCTGTTCCAGACCATAGTCAAGGGCGGACTTGTAAGCGTCGCACAGTCAATAGGCGCCGTCCTGGTGACCTGGTATTTCTGCTATTCTCTCGCCAGGAGATACGGGCTGAGCCAGTCCTTTGCGAGCATTATGGCCTCCGCCGTCTCGATATGCGGGGTCTCCGCTGCAATCGCGGCCGGGGGAGCCGTCAAGGGGGATAAGAAGGAGATTAGCTTCACAATATCCATGGTCCTGCTCACATCCATCGTGATGCTGGTGGCCCAGCCCTTCATCGCAAGGATGATGAACCTGCCTTCGGCCGTAGCCGGAGCATGGATCGGCGGCACAATAGACACCACGGGGGCTGTCGTCGCCGCAGGGGCCCTCTACGACGAGACGGCTATGACCGCAGCCGCAATAGTCAAGATGGCCCAGAACGTCCTGATAGGAGTCGCTGCGTTCGGCTTGGCAGTCTACTGGACTCTCAAGGTGGAGGGGCAGCCAGACGAGAAGCCCAGCCTGTTGGATATCTGGTACCGCTTCCCAAAGTTCATAGTGGGCTTCGTGGCGGCATCCCTGATATTCTCCTTCATCCTCATGCCCTCGATGGGAGAGCCAGCGGTGAACTCCATCTTGGGCCTCACGAAGGGCCTCAGGGGCTGGTTCTTCTGCTTGAGCTTCGTCTGCATCGGCATCGAGACGAAGTTCAGCGATCTGATGAAGGTTGGCGGGACGAAGGCGGCGTCGGTCTATCTGATAGCCCAGTTCGTGAACATCGTCCTCGTGTACTTCTTGGCCTGGTTTTTCTTCGGCGGGATATTCTTCCCCTCACCCATCTAGACCCAAAAGACAATATCGGCCTGAACCCCTATCCCTATCTGGGTGCGGAGGTTGGAGGGGTGGCTCCTAGAAGTCCTGGATCTCTTCAGGCCGAGACGAAGGTTCAACTATTTGCAGATCGGGGTAACTTCACGTTGTACTCTCAGCTGCGTCATGTGCCCCCGGACATGCTTCTCAGATCAATGGAACTCCATCGACATGACACTGGAGACCTACCTGAGAATCGCCGAGTCCTTCCCTTCGGCCCGGAACGTATACCTCTCGGGCTGGGGAGAACCACTGCTCAACCCCCACCTTGGGGAGATGTTAAGGATTGCGAAGGAAGCCGGCTGCGCGGTGGGATTCACCACCAACGGAGCCCACCTCTACGGTGACATTGTGAAGACCCTAGTCAGCCTCCAGGTCGACCTCGTGAGCGTGTCCATAGCTGGAGCCAGTGCGGCTTCACACGAATCCAAGAGGACGGGCTCCGATTTCCATGAGATAATCGAGAAGTTGACCCTTCTGGACTCGATCAAGAAGAGTAAGGGATCGGCGAATCCCCGGGTCATCCTTCTGTTCATGATGTTCAAGGACAACCTCGACGAGCTGCCGAGAGCCGTCGAGCTCGCCGCCAAGGTAGGTGCTGAAGGGATCGTTGCTACAAACCTCGACTACGTGGGGCACCCCCTTCAAGACGAGCTCAAAGGATTCTCATGTGGAAATACACTAGCAGACCAACCAACCGAGGTTCGAGAGGCCAGGGAGATCGCAGAGAAACTGGGTGTCAATTTCAATGCATCTCCCCTGAAGGTGGAACCCGCCAAGAACTGCAGCGAGAACCCCCTGAACAACCTGTATATCTCGGAGAGTGGAGAAGTCTCTCCCTGTGTATACCTCAACCCTCCCCTCGGGCAGATACACAGAATATTCTGCGGCGAGAAAACGGTGATCCCGAGGCTCAGTTACGGCAATATCAACGAGAGAAACCTGCTAGACATCTGGGGAAGTGAGGATTACGTCTCCTTCAGGAGGCATTTTGAGAACAGGCTGAAAGGGCAAGAGGCGTCTCCCCTCCCCGACCCGTGCAGGACCTGCTACAAAGCCTACGGAGTCTGACTGAAAGTTCCGAGGCTTTCAGCGTCTCTGAGCCACAACCCTACTATATCACTCCGATGAGGCCGAGGATCGCGATGCTCGGCAGGAGGGAGAGTGTCGCCACCGAGTCGGATAAGGAAGTTATGACGGGGATGACGACGTTGTCTGGGTTCAAGCCTCTGTTGAAGGCTATGTGGGCGATCCAGAGGGCGAACAACGCTATGAACCCGAAGGTCATGAGATTCGAGATCAGCGCTCCCCCCACGAGGATTGGGAGGCGCGCCCCGGGGATCGAGGCGGCAACTATTCCGTAGGTGACCAGGCCGAAGACCGCGTGCATCGGGAGTGCCACGGACTCCACTTGCAGTATCTGGCCGAGGGCGCTCCTCACCTCCTCCTTGAGGCTCCTCACGTCGCCAAGGGCCAGGCTGGTGGTCTTGGTGGAGCCGATTATGGATCCTATGTTTCCCAGGGCGTTGGTCAGGGCTGGGTAGAGCACCACTACCCCGGGGTATCTCAGCAGGTTGCTGCTCATGGTCGAGAGGAAGTAGCCGTTGAGGCTCCCAAAGAGGCTGGACATGATCACGACTGTGGTTCCCTCCCGGATGGTCTGGTAGAAGAACTTGACTCGGCGGTTTCGCCATATTAACAACGCCGTCAACCCTAGGATGAGGAGGAACACCCCGATCAGGAGGTGGACGTATGCGCCGCCAGATAGCACCATGAATATCGTGGTCACGAATGTGGCGGTCACCACGATGTCGTTTATCGAAGCCAGGATGGGGTAGACCAGGATATCAGGGTCGAGGCCCTTCCTAAAGGTAGCGATGGCGATGATCGATGTCAAGGGGATGGACAGGGCCATGGCCGTGACGCAGGCTACCGGGGGGATTACGATGAAGAAGAACGCCTCCCCGATGGAGGCCTGGCCGAAGGCGAGGTTCAGGGCGAAGGAGAAGACCCCCATCGCCAGGGTGTCCAAGAGGGTGATGACGAAGATGGAGCTGATCAGCTGCGTGTAGACGGGGGTGTTGTCCCTGATCCGGGGGCGGATGAGGCCGAGGTGGAGCATCGTGGCGAGGTTGCCGGAGAAGATGCCCCCTATCCCCCCTCTGATGGTGAGGATGGGAGGGAAGAGGGCGAGGATCCAGGGGGCCGCCTGGAAGTGGGGGGTGAGAAGGGAGATGAGGCCTCCGGCGAACAGGCTTAAAATGTTGAAGGAGAGGGCGATCAGAGTCTGAAATGGGATCGAGTCATAGAATGGCCTCTTGAGCCCCGGGTAACTCGTGGTTGCCCCATGGATAGGACGACTCCATTTCGCTCAGCAGGACCAACCTCAGTCCTAGCGTACCCTAACATGTTTACACTATAAAAACGTACCATTTTCCCATGATACAAAAGAAGATCATAAGCGATGCTATGATTGACGGCGCCTTCGGTATAACCCTTGGCTTAAGCGCAAACAACATCTACCCCGAGGAGTGCATCGAGGTCCTCCAGGCAGAAAAAGAGTACGGCGGCGTATTCCACAATCACATGCGCAGCCTCTTCTACACCCTCAGGGACGCCGTCAGGGATACCATCATGATAGTGGAGAGATCCGGGGTCCCGGGCCTCTGCTGCCATGTCTACGGCAGGAAGTACGAGGGGTGGGGCAAGTCCATCGAGGCTATGAGGCAGATCCAGGACGCGAGGGACCGGGGCGTCGATGTCGTGGCCGATGTCTACCCCTGGCCCTTCTTGGCCTGCGCCAACGTCCTCTTCGTGAGCGGAGGGGCGTATGACGAGAGGGTCCGCGGCAGGCTGGAGGAGGGGCTGAGTGTGGAGGGCATGGTACAGTCCCTGAGGGAGTCAACGTCTTGGGGGGGGATGAGGAGGGAGCTCATGGACTCTTGGGAGGCCGAGAACGAGGAGAACGAGAGGCGGCGGAGGCTGAGGCGGTCCGTGGCCTGCCTCTCCAGCTCCGGGTCCGAGAGGCCGTACCACTGCTGGAGCACCAGCAGCTTCACCATCACCATCTCGTCCATGTTGGGGCGGCCTCCCCTGGGGCTCTTGTTGTCGTATATGGGGCTTATGATGGATCTGAAGGCCTCCCAGTCTATGAGGGGCTCTATCTTGACGAGTTTGTCGCCTAGCTTCTGGTATCTCTGGTAGGCTTTTCGGAGCATGTAGGTCTTGAAAGTGTCCATGCTTGTTGGTGGGGTATAGAGATCTATAAGGTTAACCGAGGGGGATTAAAAGATGCTGAAATGAGGTAAATCAAAATCCTCTTTAAATTATATTCTGCTTATGGATTAGCGATCTATCAAATCACCCGTGATGCGTACGACGCTGGAGCAAATATCAAGCATAGGCAGGGACTCACACAACTTGATCAATATCCAGGTATATATCTTTAGACCAGCCACTCCTCTCCCATCCGAACCATTTTATCCTGAAGTTCCCTGCCGATGAACATGAGCATCGCGCAGTTAATCTTCTCATCCTCACATCTCAGCCGAGTGTTAAACAGGATGGCGTTCCTCTCCTCCATGCTTATCCTGGCGAGGAACCCGTCGAGGATCGAGTCGAAGAAGTCGACGACGTGAGTTGGAGGCGCGGGCTGCAGCTTGATTCCAGTAAAATCCGAGATGGCGTTGAGGAAGTGGCCCATGATGATGTTCCCCAGCTCCTCCATGACGGTGAAGTCGTCGGACTCCTCGTCCAGGAGATAGTCCTCAGCCAGGATGCCGGTCAGTCTGCGGGCTTCCTCCAAGGGGAACACGAGGAGGAGGTCGCAGCCCTGGTTCTCCGTCATCTGCTCTATTACAACGACGGTGTGGGGGTCGTAGAAACTCAGTATGTCGGGCACCTTGACGGGTGACACGACGTGGATGCTGGGGACATCTATCGAGACCCTCTTCCGGATCAGCTTGGAGAGAGCCGTTGCGGCGTTGCCGGCTCCCATGCTCCCTAGCTCGGTGAGGATCGAGCCTGAAACGTCACACTCGCCCATATTCCCTCAACACAGTTGAAACTTCATTCCGGATCACACGTGCTCCGGCTGACGGATGCCCCTGGCTTCAGGGTGAGTCTCACAGGCCTAGAAGCATAAATGTTTAATGCACTTGCACTCCACCATCGAGGACCGGGGATTCAGTGCAAGCGTGCGCTGGGGAACGTTCTCTGTTTATGGGTTGGTGCAGGCAGGCCAATAGCAGGGGCCTGACCTTCCACCGTTCTCCTGCTTTCCAGAACAAACTCGGCGAAGAAGCAACCCACACACCTTCGAACGTAGATAAAGATTAGTCCGATGAAGCTATATTCTCCACATCAAGGAGCGCCTCAGCGCCACTGAAATAGTCGAGAACGTTCAATCCCCTCTCCGTGATCTCATACCGGACCCTAGACCGTCCACTACCTGAAACCAAGATCTCCCGGAGCAGCCCCTGACCCACCAGACTGGCTAATATCCGCCGGGTCGGCTTCCACGCCAGGTTCGAGGCGTACATTATCCTGGTCGGCTTATCCAAGCCATCCCTCACCGAGGAAAGCACCCTCAACGTGATGTCGAGCTTCGACCTGCGAAGGGACAAACAACCATCCCCTTAAAAGATCAGTTCTCTGGTAGGTGGCTGCCTGTGTATATAAGAAATATTCAGCGTTGATAGGGGTCCCGGACATGGGTTAAACACAGCTGGAAGGTGGCTTTGCGAGAAAGCCTTTAGAGAACTAGGCCTCCTCTTCAGGGTGACCCGTGAAGTGAGAGAAGCACTAATAGAATGAGAGTCATTACGATTGCTGGGTTGCTCCTACTCCTTCTCCAGGTACACGACGCCGTTCAAGACCGAAGCCGTGACACCGCCGATTTCCCGGGCTCCGATCCTCTTGCTCAGCTGGAGCCTCAGGTAGTTAGCCTCCTTGTCCTCCACCGAGACCTCCACCAGCTCGGCTGCTCACTTCATGAATGCGTCCAACACGGCGTCATACTTGCTCCCCGTCCGGTACTTCCTCCTGGGCTTCTCCTCCACGGGTTTTAAGTCGAACTTCACATCGCTCATGCTAGTCTAATTAGATTACACCAGATCCATATACGATTAAACCGGAGCGTGGAGAATCTTGAAAAAAGAGAAGTATTTTCTACTTCTTCTCTAGATAGCATACGTTGTTGACGACGGATATTTTTACTGTTTCGATGTTTCTTGCATCGATTCGCTTCTTAAGCTGAGTCCGCAGGTAATTAGCTTCTTTGTTTTCCACGCTGACGACAACTAGATTGTTTTCTCCTTCCAGAAATGCATCAATAATAGGATCGTATTTGCTTCCCTTCCTGTACTTCCTTGAAGGCTTCTCAGAAACAGGCTGCAGGGTGAAACTTACATCACTCATGGTGAAGATCACCTTACTTAATTGGTTAATAAAACTAATGATCCGATCTGTAAACTACTATCCACTGTGCGCGCGCACGCGCTGAGGATTATCTCATTCACGTGCTTCCCCGGTCACTCAACGAAGACCTTTGACTCCACTGCACGCACGGCGTCTAGTCGTAGTAGATGAGGTCAAAGTCCTCCAGGATACCGTGGAGCTTGACGACGGCCACATCGACCATCTCCGCGCTCTTACCTCCGGTGCAGACCAGCTTCCCGGATGCAAAAACCAGAATGACCACC
>JAUWBQ010000156.1 GCA_030601645.1 Candidatus Bathyarchaeota archaeon
GAGGCTGGGATTGATGGCATTCCTCGTTCTAAGCCTCATACCGACCCTGATTGTCTACGCGGACGTCCCCACGGTTGTGGAGCTAGTATTGGAGATCAGAGGGGAGGACACGGTCCTGGTGATTCGGGTCAGGCACAGCTCCCCCTCTCAGACTCACTACGTGTACGAGATTGAGGTGGAGGTGGACGGAAAGGTTGAGAAGATAGAGCGGGATTCGCAGTCAGCCACTACATTCACGGTCGAGCAAACCGTGGATTCCAAAGCGGCTGACATCAGAGCCAGGGCCCACTGCACGAATCACGGCTGGAGCCAGTGGAAGAGCCTTCAGACGGAGGAGCCCACGGAGGATGGAGGAGGCATACCAGGATTCCCGGTCGAGTCCACGGCCATCGGATTAGCCGTGGGGGCGGTCCTGTTGTGGGTCGCGCGAAGACAGTAGATCGCATGCGCAATAAGTGGCTGACCGCTTTAAGATAGTGAGAAAAAATCGAGGATCGGTCCCAGATATATGGTCATATCTCGGTGGCTGAGGCCTTTCTCGTTTTAAGGCTGTAAAGGCCGTGGGCGAGGACCCACAGTATCGCCGAGGCGAAGACCAGCCACTCATAGATGGCGGGCTCCGGGATCCCTGGGATCTGGAGAATCTCCACCTGGATAAGCTGGTAGCTGAAGGCGCTGAAGACCATCAGATTGAGGAGCCCCAGGAGCGGTAAGTGCTTCGGCAGGCCCGGCGTCTTGAGCTCCGTCACGGCGAAGGTGAGCTGGAAGCTCGTGGCCCCCAGGAAGTAGACCAGGGCCCCGATCATGTGGAGGTCGAGGTCGGCGCTGAAGGGGACGAGGGCCATCAGGAGCCACCCAGCCGACGAGACGAGCCCTGTCACTAGGCTCGCCCTGCTCAGCCAGGGGCTTGCCCCGTTCCTCTTGACGAGGATGATCACCTGGAACAGGAAGGCGATCCTCAGTGGGACTGCTAGGAGCATCCCCAGGTTGTAGACCGTCGCCGAGAGGTATCGTACCCCCTCGGGTGCCCCTTTGGGAGGGCCGCCCAGGCTGCTGATGTAGTGGGTGAAGAAGTTGAAGGTGGGGTCGACCCGCATGTATAGGATTATCGAGGCTCCGACGGTGAGGATGAGCAGGGCTACGGCTGCGAAGCCGAAGCTCTCCCCCGGGTATCTCTCGTAGAAGCTCTCGATCTTGGACATTAGTCCCTTGCTTGGGTTGTTCATTCTCTATCGCTCTCACATCATATTTGAACGATGTTCAACAGTTATCGAATGGTGTTCAATATAAATGTTCCGTAAGAATAACGACAACATTTATGAACAATGTTCAACAATGAGTCACCCATGAAGAAGGGGCGCTACGTCAGGGACAAGGAAGGGAAGATCAACCTCATCCTCGAGACCTTCGAGGAGCTCGTGAACAGGGACGGATACGACAGGCTCAGCACCAGGCACATCGCGAAGGCAGCGGGGATCAGCGTCGGGACCATCTATCACTACTTCCCAGGGGGGAAGCACTCCATCGCGATGGGCTTCCTGGAGCGACTCACCCAGGGGGTCTTCGACCCTGAGATGTTCGTGGCGGCCCGGGACGAGGAGAGCCGCAGGGCCCTCTACGAGAGGTTCATCCGGGGGCACATCGCCAACCACAGGGAGAACCTGGAGATCCACCGGGCCCTGGACCAGGCGATCCTCGCGGACGAGGGTGTCCGGAGGAGAAACAGCGAGGTGATCATGACGAATCTGAGGGACGCGGCGGGGGAGTTAATAGGGCGGGGGCTCTTCAGTGGGGCCCCCGGCCCCGACGTGGCCAGAACCTTCCTCCGGAACTTCAAGCTCATCGAGGCCGTGGTCCACCGCCACCTCCTCGTGGAGCCCATCTTCAAGACCGACGAGGAGCTCGTGGGTTTCCTTTCCAAAATATTGCTCTTGCTCCACAGAGACGAGGTCAAGAAAGAGGAATAATCCGTTTAGTGTGTGTAAAAGTGCCTTGGGTTGGATTTGAGACCACGCTCTCTCCGGCTTGTGCGCTGGCCGCAAGCATCTTGTTCATGAGCCCAGCGCATAATCCCAGCCAAACTAGATAGAGAATAAAGCCAATCAGGTTATACCCTTAACACCGAATCTAAAAAAAGGTAGGGGGTCATGCACCCGCCTAATAACAACACTCCAATCAACAAAAGGAGCCTGAATATCGCTTCTCCTCGATCCCATTCCTGTGAAAAACGCGCGCGTAGAGAGGATCTTTAACGTTTTCACCTATGTTTCGGGATCTTCGTCTAACCGATGTTCACGGGATACTCTTGGCGATCTCTCCCGCCCAGCTGGCTGCACGCTCGAGCTCTCCCTCTCTCAGGGGGCCTTTGGTGCCCTTGACGAAGAAGGCTTCCGGAGGCTTGACGAGGGTCCCGCCTTTCTTCTCCAGGGTTTTACCTATCCTGCCTGCGGCGTAGCCGAAGATTTTTGCGAGCCTCGTCGATAGTCGGGTGTCGAACGCGGCTACGGGGGCGCCGTTGAGAGCGGGAACTCTTTTTGTGAAGTCCTGGATCGCCTGGGTGGGCCTGCCTCCGTGGGTGGGGGAGCCGACGATGAGGAGGTCGAATGTTTCGGAGGGATCTGCTTCGCCCACGCGTAGTACTTTTACCTCGCCGGTGATGGCTTCTCCGATGGCTCTGGCGATCTCCTCCGTGTTTCCGTAGATCGAGTCATAGACGATTAGAATCTTCATGGTGGTTCTCCGGTATATTGTACAGTCGTTCAGAGATAAATCCCGAGTATCGGGGCGGCTGATCCTGTCGCCTGATCCCCGACTGCAATGTAATCTGAGTGTGATGGCATTGGGGGTGTAGGTTTGAATCGCCGACCTTGGGGTTATGGGTCTTATATTAGTTAGTGGAAAGCGAGTGCGCCGTGGGTGAGCGGTGGGCTTTAAAAACGGATGCGTAGACTAGCACGAGGCGAGAGGTAGATGCCCGCCGCACTCGGATCAGTTTTCATCGTCTCGGGTCTCCTAGAGATACTCATCCCCATCGCGGTCGGGTTCTACATTACACGGAGGTTCGGCACAAGCTGGAGGAACTGGTTCTCCGGCGCATTGATGTTCATCGTGAGCCTGATTCGCATCCCCCTCAACGGATACATAACCCAGCTCATCCTCGCCGGGACGTTCACATCCTTGACCTACAGCCTCCTCGTCCTTGCGCCATCCCTCACAGCGGGAATATTCGAGGAGACGGCTAGATACGTTGGTTTCAAGCTGCTGATTAAAGACGACGCATACGAGAAGGGACTGACGTACGGGGCGGGGCATGGGGGGATTGAGTCGATGTTGCTGGTGGGATTGAACGTATTATCGGTTGGGTTCATCCTGTTGACCAAACCTGAGGCGCTGCCCCCTGGACAGCTTGCACCCCTTCTAGCCACGCCGGTCTACCTGCCCCTCGTCGGGGTCTACGAGAGGATGATGACCATGATCATCCAGATCGGCCTCTCGATTGTGGTGCTGGAATCGATCAGGAGATCGGATAAAAGGTATCTATTAGCAGCGGTTGGCCTCCACACGTTGCTCAATTTCCTCGCCGTCTCGGCGGCGGGCTACGGTGTAATCGTCTCGGAGATGATGGTTACTGTGTTCGCCATCGGGTTGGGTTACTGGACCTACAACAGGCTCAAGGACGTTGGCATCAAGACTGGGGGCATAAGTTGACGTTGGAGTCGATTCGCGCGCGCAGCATACTTGGAGCGCGCGATCTGAATCTAGTAGATGTATGGAAAGAGTTTCCATGTTGCCTTCGTGTACTCCAAGTACTCGTCCCCGAATTCCTCGATTAACATCTTTTCTTCGACTCCTATCCTATAATTGAATAGAGGTATCCCCGTCAAGGCAAACAGAAAACCCAGGAGGCTCGTCGTGTATATTGGGATGGCGAAGGCACGCAGGATCACGCCTGAGTAGACTGGGTGTCGGACGCGCCTGTAGATGCCGTGGGTGATGAGCTGATGGCCTTCCCTTATTCTCAGTGTCGACGCATAGTTCAGTTTTAGAGTCATTTGCGCATTAACTGTGATTATCAATCCAATTATGAAGATAAGTGCTCCCACGACGTTCATCGGGGATTTCAGCGAGTAAAGGGGGGCTTGGATGTTCCAAAATGATGTGATAAGGAGCAAAAAGATCCAGACGATGAAAGCAGGAAAGAAAAATAATCTATCCTTTTTCTTGTGGTCGCTCATATTCGTTGGTGCATCGCGCGCCGATTTAAGATGTTCTCATGAACAAACAGGGGCACGAAGCAACGACTGTGAATATCAATAACAATTTCGGGTGTATGGGGAAGAAAATTAATCCCAAGGTGATAATCAGAATTCACTACGATAGACGAATGAAAAAAGTCCCGCGAGTTACCAGCCCGCTTCGCTTGGCTCCAAGTCCCGATAAGTAGCCAGAACCGTGAAAAAGAAGGTGTAAGAGAGTGGGAACGTCGTTGTTGAATTGGGGTAAGCCCATAAGCGGTGATGCGTCCCCTCATCTTTTACCGGCGAGTAAGACTTAATCGGTGATGCGCCCCATCCAATGTTTGAGA
>JAUWBQ010000078.1 GCA_030601645.1 Candidatus Bathyarchaeota archaeon
GTCTGATGTATGACCCCCCCCTCCCCCCCTTTTCTTGGGGGGTTGTGGCGTTGTTTTTCTTTGAATGGCCTGTGTTTTAAACTGGGGTCGGATCGGGATGGAGCGATATTCGTGTTCCTTTCAGTGGTTGGCCGTGTTTTCATATGCTGACGGTGTAAGCCCCCCTCCCCCCCTGTTCTGGGGAACGGTTTTTGGGCTCCTTTTCGTGAAAAGGGTTGTGAATCGGCTTAAATGGCGTATTTTTTCGTATTTATTGATATTTTATTCTATTTTTTTGGAGGGGGTTTGTTAGATTTGCGCGCTGGTTATGTTTAGGTGGAAGGTTCACAGGGTAGTTATCAGGGCGAAGCTTGAGTCCTATCTTGACTTCCTTCACTCTTAGCAGTACGGTCAGCCAAGTCTGGTGTGCGACCTTCAGGAGCTGTACAGCGTTACTTCTGTTCAAAATTCATTTTTGTAACATCAGAATGAAGAATATAACCATCCCGCCCTATTGTGTTTATGTTACATTTATGATATATCGAGATATAGACACATAGTGAGTGTGTTGGTTTAAATTTGTCAATTTTTTTGGAACATTTATATATCTGCCAACGCGCGCGCGGTGCAATCTTTATTAAGTCATAAATGTATTTTTATTTAGGAAAAAAAGGTTAAGTTAATGAAAATAAAAGAAATTACAATTCAGAAATACAAAAGTATTTATGAAGCTATTATAGAGTTAAAGGATTTTAATGTTTTTGTAGGAAAAAACAATGTTGGTAAGACAAACTTTCTTGATTGCTTATCATTTGTATCAGAATTAAGCCAGTCTGATAATGTAAATAATATATTTAGCAATAGAGGAGGTTATGATAAAATCATTTATGGTGGGCAGGTTAAAAACAATATTCACATATACATGAAATTTATGTTTAAAAGAAATACAATTATATATGATGTATCACTAAATGGGAATGGATTTATTGAAGAATATGTAAGCATTAATAATAGAATTTATATAGAAAGAATAAAAATTGCTAGTGGTGTTAGTCGTTCATTAAAAATATACCATTCGGTTAATGAAGATTATGTGCCGTATAATATTAATGAAAATATGTCCATATTATTATTTTATAATCAATATGGAATAAAGATGGGTGATGATTTATATAACGATATTTTTAATGAATTAGTAAAAGCTATTAAAAGTTGGAAATTTTATCATTTGAATCCGTCTGTAATGAGAAATGTAAGAACGGTAAGTAAAACTTATGATATAGGTAGAAGTGGATCGGATTTATCAAATGCGTTACATTCCATAATGTCCTCACACTTAGATATTTTTAAGGATATCGAAGCGTCTTTATCTAGTGGTATAGAGGAAATAGAGAAATTACGTACCCCATTAGATAATAGTAGTCCTGCTGGTACGTATGTGTCTATTAAAGAAAAAGGATTTTCTAATTATTTTGATCTAAAACAGATATCAGATGGAACATTGATTATTTTAGCTCATCTAACAATAATTAATTCACCAGAGCATAAGAGTTTAATAGGTATTGAAGAACCAGAAAGTTATATACATCCTCAATTATTAAATTATTTAAAAGATGTATTAAAATCATCTGGAATTCAAATCGTAGCTGTAACTCATTCACCATATTTTGTAGATGCATTAAAACCACATGACATTATCATCGTAAATAAGATTGATGGAAAAACTCAATTCCTAGATGTAACATCAAAAGAGCAATTAAAAAAATATTTAAAAACATTAACGTTAGGTGAATTACTATATTCGCGAGAAACTGAAGATGCGGTATATCATAAAAAATAGACATTAACGGTGCATTATTTGACAAACAGACGTGGTATTATTGTAGAAGGACAACATGATGCTATAGTATATGATTCTCTTTTAAGGAAAATGGGTTTTATTCCTAAAATTCGTATAGCAAGAGGAAATCAACGAATGATAAGAAAAATACACGTATATGTAGAAATGTTAAGAGACAAAAATTATGATAAAATAGTAGCACTAAAAGATTTAAACTCAAGAACGATTGACGAGTTATATGATGAATGTAGTGATTTTCCTTCAGATGTTTCTTTGTGTATAGCAAAAAAAACAATGGAAGCATGGTTACTATCTGATGAAGAAGCTTTGAAAACGCAATTTAAAAATCCAAGAATAAGTACCTTTAATCATCCTGAAGAATTAGATGATCCAAAATCAACATTAAGAAGATTATATTTAGAAAATGGAAAGAAATATGTAGCAAAAAGAGCACTACCCAAAATTATTAATCACATGAACATACAGAAAATCAGAGATAAATGCCCTAGTTTTTCGGAATTTGAAACTGCCCTTCATAGCTTTTAATTGCGCGCGCCAGGCCGTTGCTATCTTACATCTTTACTTCATCCCTTTTCACCATCCAAACGTGGCTATCGATCTAGCCTTCTCGGGCACCCCCAAACGCAGCGCAGCTACAGCCACCAGCAGCATAGCGATGATGCAGAGGGCGACGTGAATCGTGACATTCCTCAGTCCTCTGACTCGATGCCGGTCAAGAAAGACCTGCCCCTCGCGCGCGCGAACGTTAAAAATTTTTTAATAGTTTCACGCTCACCGCGCGCGAGCATTGGAAGAAAGGCTTAATCGTAATTTCTATTCGTAAGCTTTGAGCATCTATTTTTATTCCCCAGCGCGCTCGCCCACAGAAAAGAAAAGTAGAAGCAATACAAGCAGAAAAGGATGAAATATCTCAAAACTATAAGTGATGCCCCAATTGTGAAGTGGGAGTCGGACCCTTCTTAAACGAGTGCCCATAATGCGGTTCACAAATACCAAAATAAAAAATACAAAAGATTCGGGATAAAATCATCGCGCGAGCGAAGCGAGCCGTCGTTCGTCGTTGCGCGTGGAGGGGACCAAGTGTGTGTGGGGGATAAATTTTAACCCCAAAGCGTACTTCACAGATTCTCCAAGAAAACCTGCAAACCCTCAAGAAACCCCGACGGGGTCGAAGTCTCGATGACCTCCGCGCCCGCTTCCCTGATCCTTTCAAGGGAGTCTTTGGTGTAAGGAGAGAATATCTTCCCATTGGCCAAGGGGGAGACGCAGGCCACGACCCGTATTCCCTGTTCGGCCATTCTCCCGATTATCTCGTAGTTCTCCACATGGGGTTCGTCCCCTGGATCCTGCAGCACGAAATCGCTGAAATAGAAGCAGATCTTATCCGTCCTGGCGTCGGCCTCCTCCAGCTGCCTCATGGACCATCTCAGGCTCGTGGTGGGGACGGTCCCACCCCAGGTCCGGGTTCCCCGGGTCCCCCTGATGCTCTTCTCCACCTCTGCGGTGGTGGAAGTTATGAGGACCAGCAGGTCGTCAACGATATCATCAACGTCTCTGTCCTCGTAGATATCCTTCTGCACGTGGCTGTTGCTCTCATACATTATCAGGCCGAAACTTTCCTTGCGGAGTCCCCAAAGAAGGGGCACCAGAGACAAGACCGAGTAGTGGATCGACGTCAAGCCCTCCAGCTCGTAGAACATCGTGTTGCTGATGTCCAAGACGTACACTATGGACCTCTTCCTCCTGTTCCTCTTCCTGATGAAAAAGTCCCCGTAGCCGACCTCATCCATCCTCTTCCCCTGATCGAAGATATTCTCCAAGGATCTATCCTCGTCGATGTCATCCGGGTCATCCCCTCGCTCGAAGGGCCTCAGGATCGGCCTCCTGTTAGCCTCAGCGCTCATCTGGAACTCCCTGCCCAACTTCAGGAGCTTCACCTTCAAGTACTCGGCAAGCCTCCTCCTAGACCTCTCATCCCTCCGGCTCTTGTACTTCCTGATGGCCACCTTCAGGAGCTCGTCCTCCCCCGGCCCCACGCCCAGATCCGGCTTGCCCGTGAACTCCCTGAAGAGATCGACATCCGAATCGTAAACCGCCTTCAGCTCTCCCTGACCCGGCTCCTCCTCCATCGGCAGGTAACTGATGAGATCATCGCTCTTCTCCGACAGCAGACCCAGGAACGCGTCGTCTCCTTCCGGCGTCGCCTCCTCGGCTTCGTCCACCCCGAGGAGAATCACGTAAGCCAACCTCTCCGCCAGAGCCTGGTTCTCCACCCTGGACGTCGAAACCGCAATCTCCACCAAGTCCCCGAAGGAGAGATACCCCTTCCTCAAGTACGCCGGGAGAAGGAGATCGCACATAGCCTTCGACTGCCTGGGACTGGGTTTATCTGATACCTCCCCGCGCCCTCTCATCCGGCTTATGAACTCGGGGACGAAGAACCGGGTCATGCTGTAAGGATAGCGGAGCTGGTCGGACCCCATAGGACTACCCCAGACGCCTCTCCAATATTTCCTCCACGACGCTCTCGACGCTCTTCCGGGGGTCCCTAGCCCTCATCTCTTTCACCAGGACAGAGGGAGCGAAAAACCGTAAGGCGGAATCCTCATCCTCGAATCGTCCCCTATATTTATTGACCAGACGGGTAAGGTAGATCCCAGCCCGCGGCGACGCAGGTATCTCAAGGCCAGGGTTCCCGCGCGTATCGTTGACTATCTCATAGATCTTGTTCAGAGTGCCCTCAGGCAGATCGAACGCCGGGACGTTCACCTTGAGGATCTCAATCTCCGTCTCCCTGCTCGGGTAACCCATCCTTATCCAACAGCCGATCCTGTCCACCAGAACCCGGGAGAGCCTGTACGTCCCGGAGGTCTCCACGGGATTTTGAGTCGCGACGAGGGCAAAATTCTCGTCGGCCTTGATCATGCCGAAGGGATAGAGGTGGTAGTGCCTCTCCTCCAGAGGCGCGATCAGGCTGTTCTGGCAGAACTCCGTCGCCCTGTTCAGCTCGTGGGCCACGAAGAGACCCCCCTCCACCATCGCCCTCATCAGGGGGCCCGGCTCGAAGCTATCCACGGTCCTCCCCCTCCTGACGACGAGAGCCGGGTCGAAAGCCCCCACAAGCCTGGAAGGCGTCATGTTCTCATCGAAGAAGACCTCGTAGAACCCCCTCCCAGAGTCCTCGGCTATCTTCCTGGCGAGGAGAGATTTCCCGACTCCCGGAGGCCCGACCAGGCACGGGGTGACGCCGGCGTCGATGCTGTCCCTCAGCAGGTCGTACGTCCTCCTGTACTGCCCCTTGAGGATCACGGGAGTCTCAATCCGGATACCGTCCACGATGCTCTTCTGGAGCAGCTCCCTGAAGCCTAATTCGCTGTCCCCCGACATTTAGTTTCAAACCCTAACCTACCTTGCCGCATTTAAATATTCAACTGGTGTGAAGATCAATGTCTCAAGCATCCGAATTTTATCAAAAGCAGAAATCTGCAGGTTGATCCGCATGCTTTTTATAAGAATGTCCATATGCCTTAAAGATTCATAAGAGGCTATACCATGATCGGAATCAGGATCCATGGCAGAGGCGGCCAGGGGGCTGTCACCGCCTCAAGGTTGCTGGCGAACGCGGCCTATATCGAGGGCAAGTTCTCTCAGGCCATCCCCATGTACGGCACCGAGAGGAGGGGGGCACCCCTGATGGCCTTCGTGCGAATCGACGATGTTCGCGTCAGGGAGAGGGAGCTGGTCCACGAGCCAGACATAGTCGTAGTTCTTGACCCGCTGCTCAGCACCCAGCAGAGCGTCGCAGACGGGCTGAAGAAGGGCGGACTCTTAATCCTCAACTCTCAACTCCCGCCGGAGAAGGTCGAGATCGGCGGCGACATCAAGATAGCGACGGTCGACGCGACGAAGATCGCCCTGGAGACCCTTAAGAGGCTCATCACGAACACCGCCATCCTAGGGGCTTTCAGCAAGGTTGCGGGGTTCCCGAAGCTTGAGTCCATCGAGAAGGCAATCATGGAGCAGTTTCCCGGCAGGATCGGCGAACTGAACATCGCCGCCATCCGGATGTCCTATGACGAAGTTAGCGAAGTCAAGCCCGCGACGAACAAGGAGGTCGTGATGGAGAAGCACGACATCCACGTCGGGGGATACGGCGTCCTCCAGGACGTCTCATCTTGGAGGGTCTTCACCCCCATCATCGACCTCGACAACTGCACCGGCTGCAAGTCTTGCTGGCTCTTCTGTCCTGAGACGGCCATCAAGTGGGTGGATGACAAGCCCGAGATAGAGTATCGCAAGTGCAAAGGCTGCGGCATCTGCGTCAACGAGTGCCCAGTCAAGGCGATCGATTTCGTGAGAGAGGAAGTCTAGGAGGAAATGAAATGTCGTCTGAAGTAATGGTGGGAAACAAGGCGACGGCCACGGCCGTCAAACTCGCAAGGGTACAGGTGGCATCAGCGTTCCCGGTGACCCCCCAGACAACCATCACGGAATACTTGTCCGACATGGTGGCAAACGGGGAGCTGGACGCAGAGTTCGTGAACGTCGAAGGCGAGCTGTCCTCTCAGGTGGTAGTACAGGCCGCCTCAAGGGTGGGCGCTCGAACCTTCGTGTGCACCTCAGGCCCAGGCCAGCTCTACATGCACCATCCGATGCACCAGACCTCCGACAACCGGCTTCCGGTCGTCATGGCCACCGTCCACAGGAGCAACAAGGGCATGCAGCCCGACCACACGGACCTCATGTCCCAGATGTGGACCGGCTGGATGCAGCTATACGTCGAGCACAACCAGGAGGCCCTCGACACGGTCCTGATGGCCTACAAGATCGCCGAGGACCCGAGAGTGAGGCTCCCCATGGTAATCGGATACGACGGGTACGTCCTGAGCTACACGGCGGAGCCCGTGGAGATCCCCGCACAGGAAGATGTGGACGCCTGGCTCCCCCCCAACAAGCCGATGCCCAGCATCCTCCCGGACGAGGTCGACCCCTCGACCTTCGGCAGGGGCTGGGGCAGAGGAGACCCCCAGGAGCGTTGGCAGGTCCACCACGACGCCATCGTCGGAGCCAAGGAGGTCATCAAGGAAGTCAACGAGAGCTACGGTGAGACCTTCGGCCGCAAGTACGGCAACGGCCTCGTGGAGGAGTACAGGACGGATGGTGCCGAGGCGGTCATCGTCGCCATGGGGTCCATCGTCGGAACCGTCAGGGCGGCTGTAGACCGGCTCTGGGACGATGGCAAGAAGGTTGGCCTCGTGAAGCTAAAGTGCTTCCTCCCCTTCCCCTTCGAGGACTTCCAAGACATCGGCAGCAGAATCGGCGCCATCGGCATGATAGACAGGAACGTCTGCCTGGGCCACGGCGGGGCTGGATACACGCAGATACGGAACGCCATCTACGACCTGGAGGACCGACCATCAGTGCTGGAGTTCTACGCAGGGCTCGGCGGCAAGGAGGTCAGGGTAAATGACGTCTACAAAGTCGGAGAGAAGATCCTGAAGGTCGCGAAGGAGGGCAAGATAGCCTCCCATGTGGAGTGGGTTTATTAGGAGAAGCATGAGGTGAACAAGAGATGAGTCAGAGATTAACGCGGGCCCAGATACCCATGGAAGAGCTCACCATCACCCCGGGCAGCGCGTGCCAGGGATGCGGAGCGGCGCTCGGCGCAAGGCTGGCCTTCAAGGCCCTGGGGCCCAACACGATCAGACACGGCATACCATGCTGCCCCGACTCGACGACGAGGACCCCCAGAGCGGGAGCCGTCTTCGAGGGCGGCGGCGCGATGCTCACCGGCACCTGGCGGGCGTTGAAGGCCCTAGGCAGGACCGACGTCCAGGTCGTCGGCTTCTTCGGCGACGGCGGAACCTACGACATCGGCCTCCAGGGCCTGAGCGCCGCTGCGGAGCGGAACGAGAACGTGTGGGTGATAACCAAGGACAACGAGGCCTACATGAACACCGGCAACCAGCGCAGCAGCGCCACGCCCCTATACGCCAGGACCTCCACGACGCCCGTCGGCAAGCTGGTCCAGGG
>JAUWBQ010000053.1 GCA_030601645.1 Candidatus Bathyarchaeota archaeon
GCCATCGCGATGCAGGAGACCCTGGCCCTCTGCTTCGCCCTCCTCTCCATCTACATGTTCAGGACGCGTCCGGGATTATCCGGGCTGTTGCTGACCCTGGCCGGCCAGTCCCGCACGGAGTTCTGGCTGGCCTCGTTCGCATACGTTCTCGGCGTCGCCCTCATCGAGCGGCTCTCCCCCCGGGTCCAGCCATTCATCGTCAGCTGGCTGATGTCGACCGGGGTCTTCTGCGTTTTCTTCTGGAAATGGACCTCCAACCCCTTCTACCCCCTCTACTGGAGCCTCTTCAACGTCTTCGGAGGATGGACGGAGCGGGGGCTGGGCCGGCCCTTCCACGACCTCATGCTCGCCTGGATGTCCGAGAAGCTGCGGGCGTGGTCGGTGAAGGCGACTGGGCAGATACTGCTGGGGTCGATGGTCGTCCTCTCAGGCACCTTCTTCCACATGGTTCGCCGCCGATGGAAGAAGTACCACATCGTCCTCATCTTCCTCATCGTCCTGGTGGTGTTCAGCCCCATATTCTTGACCTACTACCCCCACCACATCAGGAGCCTCCTCTTCATGCTCAGGATGTCCATCCCCATCGCGGCCTTCGGCTCCATCCTGCTCATGTACGCCCTCTACAGGGTCAGGCTGAAGCTGCTGGGAGGCCGGTTGAGACGGGTCCCCATCGAGGTTACATTGATAGCGATCGCCATCGCCTCCTTCGGCAGTCTCATCCCCCAGTACAGCCGGTTCCAAGAGGACACCCGCCTCGCGTTCACCGCCGCGGACAGGGCCTTCGGCCATTACGAGGGAGGGACCATCGTCTGCGACCACCCGACCATGAACTACAGGTTCGCAACGAGGTGGAGGGTCGAGGCAGGGGACCTGCTCGGTAACCATTACTCCCCCCACTACTACGGGGTCACCGATCCGGTGAGGTACGCGGAGTGGTTCAGGAGGAACAACGTCACCCTCTGGCTCTACACGGGAAGCCGATCCTACCCCGTCTGGGCGGTGGCAAGCCGGGAGATGCCCGATCTACTCATCCTGAAGGAGATCGTCTACGGGATCAGGATCTACAGGGTGGACCGTTCGGTTCTAGAGGAACTCCTTTCAGGTTGACTAGGCGGCATCATGCCCTGAAGCCAGTCAGGGGGAGGCGATCCCCGGCACCTTGGGGAAGGGGACGGCATCCCAGATGTTCTCGAGACCGCAGATGTACCGGGTGAACCTCTCGACGCCGATGCCGAAGCCAGCTGAGGGGTAGATGCCCTCCCCGAGCATATCCAGGTACCAGCCGTAGGCTGCGGGGTCCTCGTGGTTCGCCTCTATCCTAGCTCTGACCTTCTCGGCCTGATACTCCCGTTCTCCCCCGCTGATGGCCTCCCCGAAGCCCCCGGGGTAGAGAAGGTCGAAGTCCCTGAGGATGCCGGGCCTCGCCGCATCCTCCCTGTCGTAGAAGCCCCTGGCGGTCATGGGGTAGTCGTAGATCCAGAAGGGGTCCTCGAACATCTTGGACAGGACCTCCTCTGCGATCCAAGGGATCTCCTCGCCGTGGCTCACGTCGACCCCCTCGTCCAACAACGTGTCAACGGCCTCCTCGTGGGTTATCTTCTTAAAGGGAATTGATGGCACATCGAGCTCCCGGCCCAGGAGGCCGAGTTCGTCCTCGCAGGTTTTCTTGACCCGCTCACACACGTACCTGACCATCCGCTCCCCGATCTCCATGACGTCGAAGTATGACGCCCTCGCCATCTCCAGGTCGAGCTGCCTGAACTCGGAGAGGTGGCGCCTCGTCTCCAGGCTCTCCGGGGGCTCGAGGCGTATGTTGGGGGAGAGGGCGAAGACCCTGTCGTGGCTGGTGACGGCCATCTGCTTGTAGAGGATCATGCTGCTCATGATCTTGTAGGGGTGGCCGTAGAAGTCGACGGAGACCTGCTTCGCCCCCCGGATGCCTGGGTCTGTGACGGGGCCGATGATGGGGGCGAGGATCTCTATGAAGCCCTTATTCCTCAGGAAGTCTCTCAGGGCTGAGAGGATCTCGTCCTGGACCCGGAGAACGGAACGCATCTTCGGCTTCCTGATGTGTCTATACCGCTCCTCTAGGAGCCTCCGGACTTTCTGTCTTTCCATTCCAGACGACCTCGGAGGATTAGATGTTGACCCCGATCCAGCATATAAATTTATTCCAATATTTTTCGATAAAATTACAAAAAATTTTATATAATAGGCCTCATTTATGTAATTTTCACAGGAGATGCGGGATGTCGGTTGATGAGAAAGATCTGGAGATACTCAGGCTCCTCCAGGAGGACGCCAAGGTCCCTGCCAAGGAGATAAGCAGGAGGATCGGCAGCCCAATAACCACTGTCTACTCCAGGATAAAGAGGCTCGAGGAGGCAGGGGTCATACGGGGGTACAGGCCAATCCTGGACGCGGGGGCTCTGGGCAGGCCCACCACGGCCTTCATCTTCGCCTCCATCACCTACAGGACCCCCGGGATATCCGGCCCCCTGGATCAGAGGAGCATCGCGAGGGAGGTGGGCAGGTTCCCAGCCGTCCAGGAGGTCCACATCATCACGGGTGACTGGGACCTCCTCATCAAGGTGAAGGAGAGGGACGTCGCCTCCGTGGGGAACTTCGTGGTCGACAAGCTGAGGACCGTCCGGGGCATAGAGAAGACCCTCACGTGCATGGTCTTCGACGCCGTCAAGGAGACCCAGGACCTCCCCCTCTGAGGCAACCAAGGGCATTTAAGCCCCGAAGATTCAGAAATCCCATGGAACCCGTCGCGATAGTGTACCATGAGGGCATAGCAGACTACGACTTGGGGCGGGGTAGCCCTTTCAGAGGCGACAGGTTCCCCAAGTTCATGAAGCTAATAGAGGATCTGGGCATGCTCTCCGACCCGAGAGTCACACTCGTAGAGCCTAAACCCGCGGATGATGATGTCATCAGCCTCATCCACCCGAAGGAGTACATCAGAGAAGTTGAGCGGCGCGAGGCCCTCTCCCTCCCCCTTTCAGGGGACACGCCCCTGAGGCCCGGCATCGTACAGGCGGCCAGGCTCATAGTCGGGGCGTCCGTGAAGGCAGGTGAGCTGGTCGCGAATGGAGTTGTGAAGGTGGCTGAGGGCGTGGGGGGAGGCCTCCACCATGCGGGGAGGAGCTACGGCGGAGGATTCTGCGTCTTCAACGACGTGGCGGTCTGCGCTCAGAACCTGCTGGAGAACCACGGACTGGAGCGGGTGATGATCCTAGACTCGGACGTCCACTCCGGGAACGGCACCATGGACATATTCTACGGGGAGCCCAGGGTCCTCTTCGTCTCCGTCCACCAGGACCCGAGTACCATCTACCCCGGCACGGGATTCATGGACCAGATCGGGGAGGGCGCCGGGGAGGGTTACACCGTGAACGTCCCCCTCCCCCCGAGAGCCGACGACCGGTGCATGGACCTGTTCCTTGAGGAGGTCTTCAAGCCCCTGGCCGATGAGTTCAAACCCCAGATCATCATCAGGAACGGCGGGACCGACCCCCACTTCCTTGACGGCCTCGGGAGCCTCAACCTCACATTCGAGGGACTCCGAGCCATAGGTAAGGCCGTTGCCGACGCCGCAACAAGCGTGCAGTGCGGTGCGGTGGACCTCTGCTGCAGCGGATACAACCCCATCACCGTCGCAGAGGGCTGGTTCTCCCTCCTCTCGGGGGTCATGGGATACGAAGAAACCGTCGAAGAGCCGAGACCACCCCCAGAACCATCCAAGGTCGCCCTCAAGGAGGCCCAGGAGGTCGTTGACGCTATAAGGGGGAGGCTCGGAGAGTATTGGGGCTTCGACTAAGGTTGAATCAGATCTCCGAACTTTTTTATCGGTTGTTGAAAAAGAGTATGGTGAGCTTAATGGGTCTGGCCAAGCTGACGATCCCCTACGTCTCGGGCGACGACGACAGGGGTCAGCCCTTCACAGAGGACCTCCAGTTCGCCTCCTTGTACATCCTGGCCGACGCACGCCGGGGAGGCGCCCCCATCTCGGCCACGGTGCGCGCTAATTATCCCTTCCAGCTCAAGCGCTTCGAAGGAGGCATCCTCCTGATAGACCAGCTCGGCCAGATCACACAGCCCTGAACCCGGCCATATTCAAGCCTGTAGCGTCGATTGCATAACCTTAAGACGCTCGACCTCCATATTCGCCGTGATCCGAGATGTCCCGCTACAAGGCCCTGGGCGTCGACGTGAAGAAAGAAGGGATTGGCGCCTTCAAGGGCGTGGTCGACAACCTCTACCCCGGCGCGTTCTGCGTAGTGACCCCCGACCCCTCCAATCCTGAGAGGGGCCTGGTCTCCCACGTGGACTCGGCCGGAAGCAAGCCCATCCTCAGCTACATCTGCTACAAGGAGTCGGGAGACCCGTCTTGGTTCAAGGGCCTGGCCCAGGACGCCGTGGCCATGAACATCGACGACATCGTATGCGTCGCAGCCGAGGCCGTCGCCTTCATCGACTACATCGCCTTCAACACCCTCCATATAGACAGAGTGGAGATGCTCGCCGTCCTCTCGGAGGGCTTCGCAGACTGCTTCGAGATGCTCGCGGAACACGGGATTCCAGTGCTATTTGGAGGGGGAGAGACGGCGGATCTCCCGGATCAGATGAGGACCCTGGATGTCTGCGGTGCCCTGTTTGGCCATGTAGATCTCGAAAAGGTGGTGACGGGGTACGAGATATCCCCCGGTGATGCGATCGTAGGGCTTCGCAGCGGGGGGAAGGTCAGGTACGAGGAAGGGGTAAACAGCGGGATCATGTGTAACGGCCTGACCCTCGCTAGGAACGGCCTTCTAAGCCGCGACTACTTGGAGGCTTACCCGGAAGCCGCTCACCCTGGGAGAGGTAGATTCACGGGGCGTTTCAGGTACGATGACCGACCCGACGGGCTCGGGATGACCGTGGGGGAGGCCCTGACCTCTCCGACGAGGATATTCGCGCCCATCGCCACCGCGGTCTTAGAGAGGGTGGGGGCAGCGGTGCACGGGATGGTTCACAACACGGGCGGGGGGCAGACGAAGTGCCTGGGCCTGGGGAAGGACGTCAGGTACGTGAAGGACTCCATGGTGGAACCCGACCCAATATTCGGATTGATCCAGAGGGAGGCCAATGTGGGCTGGAGGGAGATGTACGAGGACTTTAACATGGGAGTCGGCTTCGAGTTCATCGTGGACGCCGGAGTCGTTGATGAAGTCATCGAAACCGCAGAGGGCTTCGGAGTGGGGGTCCAGGTCGTCGGCCACTGTGAGAGAGGAGAACGGGGGAACAGCCTGATCGTCGAGTCGGAGCACGGGAAATTTTCGTATCTGCCTGCTTGAAGGAAAATGACGCCCTGTTAACGCGAAAAAGATTAACCAATGAGACATCGAAGTATAAGGGAGAATGGTGTCAATTAGCCTGGCTTCGGCGTGGGCGCCCATCCTGCTTGAGGTGGCCGAGAATGTGCGAAGCCGCACCCGGAAAACCATGCTGAACAAACCAGCCCTTGGCTTTTTCGAGTTGAAGAAGCTACTGGACTCGGAGGCGCAGCAGGTGATACACGAGACTCTGAAGCAGACAGGTAAACCCGTCCGGGTCATCAGCGAGGAGGGGGACTACTCATTCGGGAGGGGGGGCCCGTACTTGACCGTCGACCCGGTCGACGGGACCACCAACATGGCCAAGGGGATACCCTTCGCAGCCACGAGCCTCGCGCTGTCTAACAAACCCCGCCTCTCCCGCATCGTGGCCGGCCTTGTGATGAACCTGTACACCGGGGAGATCTACAGGGCCGAGCAGAACAAGGGGGCCTGGCAGGGAGCAAGACGGATCAGCTCCGCCAAATCGAAGCCCATACCAGAGGCGATGGTCTCCATCGACATAAGCAAAGGGGCGCCCCTCGAAGGCGTAGAAGGACTGATCAGGGAGGCCGGTCACCTGCGTCAGCTGGGGTCCGCGGCCCTCTCCCTCTGCCACCTGGCTTCGGGGCTCGTCGATGCCCACGTCGACGTCAGGAATATGTTGAGGGCCACAGACATCGCGGCGGGATTGCTGATCCTGAAGGAGGCGGGGGGCGCCTACATGATAGACGGGGCCTTGGACGGGGATCTTGAGCTGTCGAGGGACAGGACATTGAAGCTCGTGGCCGCCTCGACGCCCTGGACCCTCGACGAGATCCTGAAAACAATGGTCTAAGGGTGTGACGATGCGGTTCTCGGGGCCTATCTTACCGGCGACGTTCCTGGACAGAACCAACAGGTTCCTGGGCATCGTAAAAATTGGCGGCGCGCATGCCCAATGCTTCATACCGAACCCCGGCAGGATGAAGGAGCTCCTCCATCCCGGTGCCAAGGTCTACCTGCTGGAGAAAAGCTCCGAGAAGAGGAAGACCCGGTACAACCTGGTCCTCGTGGACTTTGGGGGAAGCCTCGTCTCCATCGACTCCATGACGCCCAACAGGGTCGTGGCGGAAGCCATTGAGGCGGGATCGATCCCCGAGTTCCTCGATCTCACCGTCGAGAAACGTGAACACACCTACGGAGAATCTCGCCTTGACTTCCTCCTCCGAGGGAAAAAAGGCCAACTTCTCCTTGAGGTGAAGTCCTGCACCCTGGTCAAAGACGGTGTTGGGCTCTTCCCTGACGCCCCCACGGCCAGGGGGAGCAGGCACCTCCTGACTCTGATCGACGGTCTGGAACAGGGGAGGGCCGCGGCCTTCTTCCTGATCCAGAGAGCCGACGCTGGATGCCTGAAACCCAACGAGGAGACGGACCCCGAATTCGCCAGCAACCTGAGGGAAGCTCACCGTAGAGGGGTGGAAGTCTACGCGTACACCTCTGAGGTGACCCTTGAGGGGGTTTCCGTCAAGGAGAAGGTCCCGGTCATCCTGTAGAGGCGGTAATTCGGTTACTTTCGCTCCCATTTACGCATAGATGGTGAGAAGGAGAGGTATAAGCCAAGAATATTAATGATATCCTTGTAAAAAACGGTTTTATCAGCTAATTTGTCTGGAAATGATTTTTAAGATTCGGAACAATCTATATGGAGATAAGAGGCGAACGGATGGGAAAGAAGAAGGTCCTGAGCGAGCGCGACCTGAAACAGATGGTCTACCCCTCGGAGAACGACGTCCTCTGCGTGGTCCAGAAGATGCTGGGCTTCGACAGGGGCCTCGTCAAGTGCCAAGACGGCCACATCCACACCACCCGGATCAGGGGCAAGATGAAGAGGAGGACATGGATCCGGGAGGGGGACGTGGTTCTCGTCTCGCCCTGGGACTTCCAGGGGGAGGAGAGGGGAGAGATCTTCCACCGCTACACCGCGAACCAGATGCAGCGGTTGAGTAAAGAGGGCGTCCTCGAGATCGAGTAGAACGAGTTGGTTGATGCTTGTCGGATCGTGAGCGCATCGAGAGGAAGGCGGAGGCAGCCGAGAGGAGCCGCGAGGAGAGAGACCTCATGCTGGAGAAGCGGCAGGAGGACTTCAAGGTCATCGAGGAGGTCTTCGACCGCCTCACCGTGGAGGGCGTCTACAAGCTCCTCCGGCAGGGCGTCATAAAGGACATCGAGGGCGTCATAAAGGCGGGGAAGGAGGCCAGGATCTACTGGGGCATAGGCCCCGAGGATGAAGAACTAGCCATCAAGATCTACTACACCTCCACGGCGGATTTCCGGAGGGGGATGATGAAGTACATCGAGGGAGACCGCAGGTTCAAACGGGTGAGGCGGTCCACAAGGGGCATCATCTACACCTGGACCCAGAAAGAGTTCAGCAACCTCAAGCTCGCGGAGGAGGCAGGGGTCAACAGCCCAAGGCCCATCGCGTTCTACAGGAACGTGTTGGTAATGACCTTCATAGGCAGCGACGGGGTCCCCGCGCCCCTCCTCAGAGAGGTCGACCCCGAGGACCCGGAAGACTTCTACCTCAAGCTGCTACGGGGGGCCAGGCTGCTCTACACGAAGGCCAACCTTGTCCACGGGGACCTCAGCGAGTACAACGTCATGGTCTGGGAGGAGGAACCCGTCATCTTCGACATCTCCCAGGCACTCCTCAAAGAGCATCCCCTGGCGGAATCCCTCCTCCAGAGGGACATATTCAACATAAACGCTTATTTCAGCCGGCACGGAGTGGAAGTCATCGAGGCCGAGAGAGTGGAGTCGTGGGTGAAAGGTGAGTCAGAAGACCTATCTTAGGATCCCCAGGGAACGGATCGGGGTCCTCATCGGGCCGAAGGGCAAGGCCAAGAAGAGGATAGAGGACCACTTCGGAGTGACCCTGGAGATCGACAGCGAATCTGGCTCCGTGGAGATCGTCCTAAACCGGGGAAACCGGGATATCACCGCCATATTCACCGTCCGCAACATCGTGAAGGCCATAGGCAGGGGCTTCAGCCCGAAGCGGGCGGAGATACTTGCCACGGAGGACTATGACCTCCATATAATAGACCTCACAGAGTACGTCGGGACCTCCAAGAACGCCGTCGCAAGGGTTAAGGGCCGGATCATCGGAAAAGCCGGGCGTTCCCGGGCCCTCATAGAGGAGCTGACCGAGACCAGTATCAGCGTCTACGGGGACACAGTCGCCTACATCGGCAGCCCGGAGTGCCTCCAGGCGGCCAGGGAGGCCATCATGATGCTGGTGAAGGGGTCGTTCCACAAGACCGTTTGGAACTTCCTCTACGCCTGGCGAAGGAAAATGAAAAAAGACAGGGGGGAACTCTGGTATGAGAGTCCCGAGCCGAAGGCGGAGTTGAGGAAAAGATAACGGAGACAGTCTACCAGTCGATAAGCCCGTCGGACTTCTTCTACAGGAACAGGGAGATCGCCGGGTTCAGCAACCCGAGCAGGGCGATCTACGCGGCCGTGAGGGAGATCCTGGAGAACTCCCTGGACGCATGCGAGGTGCATAGGGTCCCACCTGACATCTACATCCGCCTCACCGAGGTCGAGGCCGCCTCCGAGAACGGCGCCAGCATCTATACCATGAGGGTTGAAGACAATGGCTCGGGCCTTCCCTCGGAGCAGATCCCCCACAGCTTCTGCCAAGTCTTCTACGGCTCAAAGTACACCCTCAAACAGGCGAGGGGCACATTCGGCCTCGGCGGGACCATCACCATCCTCTACGGGCAGATCACCACCCACAAGCCCGTAACCATCGCCTCGAGCATCGGGGGAGACATCCACGAGTACGAGATGATGATCGACATCGAGCACAACCGCCCCATCATCCTCAGGCATAACGTGCTGGATAACAAGAAGGGGTGGAGGGGCACCGTCGTCGAGCTCCAGTTGGAGGGGGACTACAGCAGGATCAAGAGCCGCCTCCTCGACTACCTGAAGCAGACGGCCATGGTCAACCCCTACGCGGACATCACCTTCGTGGATCCCGGTGGTCGCCTGTTCCGCTTCGAGAGGGGAACC
>JAUWBQ010000111.1 GCA_030601645.1 Candidatus Bathyarchaeota archaeon
AAGAGCCGGTACATCGTGGCTGTGGACGTCAGGGAGACCAACATGGCCAGGGTCGCAGACGAGTTCATCAAGGTCACCCCCAACGGGGACTTCGAGCTCCTCCTCTCCCTGAGGGCGGTGGTGAGAGGCGTGAAGATCGCCGGAGACGTCTCAGGCGTCAAGGCGGAGGATATCAAGGGGCTGGCGAAGAGGATGAAGGAGGCCAAGATGGGTATAGTCTTCTTCGGCCTAGGCCTCACCCAGAGCGACGGGCGACACATGAACATAGACGCCGCCGTCGGCCTCGTCGCAGAGCTCAACCACCACACCAAGTTCCTCCTCACCCCCATGCGGGGCCACTACAACGTCGCCGGGGCCAACGCGGTCACCACCTGGCAGACCGGCTACCCCTACGCCGTAGACTTCGCAAGGGGCTACCCCCGGTACAACCCGGGGGAGTTCACCGCCGTCGACATGCTCGCCAGGGGGGAGCCAGACGCGATAGTGGTCGTGGCTTCGGACCCCGGGGCCACCTTCCCAGCGGATTCAGCGTCACACCTTGCGAAGGTGCCCACAATCACCCTAGACCAGAAGATCACACCCACCACCATGATGAGCAAAGTGGTGATACCCGTCGCCACCGCGGGCGTCGAGGTTGAGGGGACTGCCTACAGGATGGACGGGGTGCCCCTCAGGCTGAGCAAGGTGGTGGAGCCCCCCAAGGGCGTCCACTCCGACAAGGAGGTCCTGGAGATGATCATCGAGAGGGTCAGAGCCCTCAAGGAGGAGTGAAGATGGGAAGCATGAGGATCAAGGGCGGATACGTCTACGACCCCCTCAACGGCGTGGACGGCGAGAAGATGGACGTCTTCATCAAGGACGGCAAGGTCGTCGAGGAGCTCAAGGGGAGGGCGGGCAAGGCCATCGACGCCAAAGGGATGCTTGTGATGCCCGGGGGCGTGGACCTCCACAGCCACATCGCAGGCTCCAAGATCAACATCGGCCGCCTGATGAGGCCGGAGGACCACAGGAAGGACGTGGTCCCCAGAACCAGAGTGACCAGATCCGGCGTCGGATACAGCTGCCCCTCCACCTTCATCCAGGGCTACAGGTACGCCCAGATGGGCTACACATCGGTGATGGAGGCCGCGATGCCCCCGCTGGGCGCCCGCCACGTCCACGAGGAGCTCAACGACACCCCCATCATAGACAAGACCGCATTCCCCCTCTTCGGGAACAACCACTTCACCCTCAAATACGTCAAGGAGGGTGACATGGAGAAGCTCAAGGCCTTCATCGCCTGGCTCCTCAAGGCCACGAAGGGCTACGCCGTGAAGATAGTGAACCCCGGAGGCGTGGAGAACTGGAAGTGGGGGAGAAACGTGGGCGGCCTCGACGATCTGGTCTACAACTTCGAGGTCTCCCCGAGGCAGATCATCACCAGCCTTGCCCAGGCCAACGAGGAACTGGGGCTGCCCCACACCATCCACCTCCACTGCAACAACCTGGGGGTGCCCGGGAACTACGAGACAACCATCGATACCATGGACGCCGTGAAGGGCATCAAGCCCAAGGACGGGCGGAAGGCGACGGTCCACGTGGTCCACTGCCAGTTCAACGCCCTGGACGGGGATAACTGGATGAACGTCCGCTCGGGGGCCTCGAAGATCGCCAAGTACGTGAACGCCAACGAGCACGTCACCATAGACCTGGGCCAGGTCATATTCACGGACACCACCACCATGACCGGGGACGGCCCCTGGCAGTTCAGGCTATGGAACATCACCGGTAACAAGTGGGTGAACAGCGATGTCGAGATGGAGGCCGGCGCAGGCGTCGTCCCCTACACCTTCAAGATGAACAACCCGGCCAACGCCATCCAGTGGGCCATCGGCCTAGAGCTGGCGCTCCACATCTACGACCCTTGGAGGGTCTACATGACCACCGACCACCCCAACGGCGGCCCCTTCATCTACTACCCGAAGGTCATCACATGGCTGATGAGCAGGAAGGCCCGAACCGACTTGATGAGGGAGATGAACAAGGCTGTCCTACGCCGGACCACCCTGGCCAACATCTACAGGGAGTACTCCTTCGGGGAGATGGCCACCACCACCCGGGCAGCCACCGCCAAGGCCCTCGGCCTCGATGACAAGGGCCACCTGGGCCCCGGGGCCGACGGCGATGTCTCGGTCTACGACATCGACCCCACCACCTGGAGGCCGTCAATGTACGAGGCTCTGGAGAAGGCCCTGGGCCACGCTGCCTACACCATCAAGGGCGGTGAGATAGTGGTGAAGGACGGCGAGGTAGTGGCCTCGCCCCTGGGGGACACCTACTGGGTGGACGCCAAGGTCCCCGAGGATCTGGAGACCGACGTGATGAAGGATATAGAGCAGGACTTCAAGAACTACTACACCGTGAGCCTTAGGAACTACCCCGTCGAGGACGCGTACCTGCCGACGGGGAGGGCCATAGCCCCGGAGGGGAGGTGGGCCCGATGAGCTTCCAGCTGAACGGCGTGGAGATCGAGGACACCTTCGCAGAGGGCTTCGGCATGTGGGGGACCCGGATAATCATCACCGCGAAGAACCGGAAGTGGGCGAACATCGCCGCGGAGAATATGACCGGCTTCGCCACCAGCGTCATCGCATGCGACTGCGAGGCCGACATCGAACGGGAGATCCCCCCGGAGGAGACCCCGGACGGAAGGCCGGGCACCTCGGTGATGATGTTCGGCTTCTCAAAGAAGAAGCTGGCGACGCCGATGCTGAACAGGATCGGCCAGTGCGTCCTCACATGCCCGACGACGGCCATCTTCAACGGAATCCCCGAGGAGGAGGCCGACGAAATGCTGGACGTGGGGGCGAGCCTCCGCTTCTTCGGCGACGGCTACCAGGTTAAGATGAGGATGGGAGACGGCTGGATGGACCGCCAACGGTTCTGGAGGATCCCCGTGATGGAGGGAGAGTTCCTGGCCGAGGCCAAGTTCGGCGCCGTGAGGGCCGTCGCCGGGGGGAACTTCCTGGTCATGGGAGCCACCGAGGACGCCACCCTTGAGGCCTCGGAGAGGGCGGTAGAGGCCATCCGCAAAGTGCCGGGGGTGGCCACCCCCTTCCCGGGCGGCCTCTGCAGGAGCGGCAGCAAGGTCGGCAGCACGTACGCCTTCCTCAAGGCCTCAACGAACACACCCTTCTGCCCCGCGATAAAACACACCTCCCCCGACTCCCAGGTCCCGGACGGCGTCAACTGCGTCCTCGAGGTGGTCCTCAACGGACTGGACGAGCCCTCGGTGAAGAAGGCGATGGCCGCGGGGATCAGGGCCGCGGTCGAGGTGCCCGGGGTGCTGAAGATCACCGCGGTGAACTTCGGAGGTAAGCTGGGCAAGTATCAATTGGGCCTCAAGGACTCTCTGGGGGTGGAATGAGATGGAAGAACTGCGTCTTACGCCGAAGAAGATGCCTGGAATCCCCGTCGAGGCCGAGATAATTTCGCCTGACGCCGTCGCCGGGAAGACCCTGAAGGAGGTGAGAGCCCTCACCGTCTATGTGGGGAACACGGAGCGGACCCTGGGAGACTTCTTCAAGGTCTCCGGAAAGACTGCGGAGAAGACCTCGGAGCAGCTGATCGTCGTGGATGGCGAGGTCCCCAACGTCAAGTACATCGGATTGGGGATGACCGCCGGCCAGGTCCTGGTGGAGGGCTGCGTCGGGATGCACGCAGGCGCCGAGATGGAGGGCGGTGAGCTGATCGTGACGGGCTCCGCCTCGGACTGGGCGGGGGCCGAGATGAAGGGCGGGCTGTTGAGGATCCACGGCGACGCGGGCAACCAGCTCGGGGCGGCCTACCGGGGCAGCCCGGAGGGGATGACCGGGGGCTGCATCGTCGTGGGCGGTAACGTGGGCGTGGAGGCCGGTGCCTTCATACGCCGGGGGATGATCGTCATCCAGGGGGACGTCGGTCCCTTCCTCGGGGTTCACATGAACGGCGGCGAGATCTTCGTCTTCGGAAGAGCCGCGAGGAGGCTGGGGGCCGAGGCCAAAGGTAACGGCGGGTTCATCGCATGTCTGGGCGAAGTGGAGGCCCTCCTGCCAACCTACGTCTACGACACCACCTACCGCCCCGACTTCATGAAGCTATACCTCCGGCAGATCCGGGACCAGCTGGGGATTGCGGAGGCCGGGGAGTACCTAGACACCTCCTTCGGGCGTTACAGGGGAGACCTCGCCGTCGGCGGGACGGGTGAGATCCTAGTCGCAGAGAAGAAGTAGATGGGCCGATGGGCTTGAAGGTCGGGATAGTCGCCTCGGACAGGCGGGAATGGCACGTCCAGAGGCTGATGGAGGAGCTGGAGGGTAGAGGGGCCGAGGCATACATGCTCCCAGCCACCAGGTTCCTCTCCAGAGTCGGGACCGAGCCCCGGCTCTCCGTCAAAGGCTACCCCATCGACGACTACGACGCGGTGATCGTCCGCAAGGTGCCCGGGGGCACCGCGGAGAGGGTCTTCTACAGGATGGACGTCCTCCACAGGCTGGAGGACATGGGGGTTTACGTCATCAACCCCGCCGACGCCATAGAGGTGGCGGTGGACAAGTTCTACACCTCCTCCCGCTTGGAGGACGCCGGCATCAGCACCCCGAGGACGGTGGTCACCGAGAGGTTCGACGAGGCCGTGAAGGCCTTCGAGGAACTCGGCGGGGACGTCGTAGTGAAGCCGTTGTTCGGCTCCCTGGGGATGGGGATGACCCGCCTGAGCGATCCGGACACCGCGTACAGGGTGTTCAGGGCCCTGGAGATGACCCAGGGGGTCTACTACCTGCAGGAGTTCATCCCCCACGCGAGGGAGGACATCAGGGCCTTCGTCGTTGGCGGGGAGGTGGTGGCCTCCATGTTGAGGAAGGGCGAGGACTGGAAGACGAATATCTCGGCGGGGGGCTCCGCCGAACCCTACAAAATCGAAGACGAGCTGGCGGAGCTGAGCGTAGATGCGACGGAGGCCATCGGCCTTGAATACTCGGGGGTGGACCTCCTCCGCTCCGAGGATGACGGGCGGGTCTACGTGATAGAGCTGAACAGCACCCCTGGTTGGCAGGGGCTCCAGACGGTCACAGAGGAGAACATCGCCGGCATCGTCGTAGACCGCATCCAGTCAAAAATAGGGTGAAAGCGATACTTGCCCCATTTTTCTGAGTAGATTCGTCCCCCCTCGTTTTTCTTTCCGTAATAAATTCTGTTTATAATCGAGATAATCACCAATCTTCATCCGCAAGCCCTTCTTCTTTATCCCGCTCTTCTCAGTCTTATTCTCAGTCAACTAATACGTCTCCTGTAGAACCTTGAATGTCGATGGAACCTTTGAGTCTACAACTGTTTTGAAGTCCCATTGTGTATGGTTATCGTTAAATATTCGGTAAATCTACTCAAAGCTAGGTTCTACTGAGAGAGATTCATCTCTTAATAGTAGTGCCTGTGGAGAAAGGGGAGAAAACGATGAAATTCAAGTATTACATCGTCTACGGATTTCCGAAAGAAGGACTCAGTGGACAGGAAGGGATGACAAAGGCTTTCGAGAAGTACGGTGAAGTCCTGAAGAAGTACAACATGGAGCTGATGTTCTGGGGAGGTTCCTTCGGGACGCATGAAGGCTTGGTCTACGTCATGAAGGGGAAGATGGAAGACTATCAGTCCATGTTTGGGAATTCTGATTTTGCTGAGGCTAACCCCATAGGAAGCGGACAACGCACAAACATGGTGCTCAAATTCTGATAAAACCTGAATAAAACCATCCAACTTTTTTTTATCCCGACTCTTATACTCGCTTCTGACTGGCCGCGCAACCTAGTTTCACAACATCAACGTATTCCACGAGTCTCTTTCCAAGAAGCCTACACGCGTTCAAGGAGTCTCCATCCGGTTCCCCTATCGATACTGCGCCGTAATGAAGCGTCACACCATTCGACACGTAGTCAGGGATTCCAAAGGTGATCATGCCAAAGTTCAGCATCACTGAGATGATCGACCACAGAGCCATCTCATTCCCGCCGCCCAACCCCCCCGAGGACGTGAACGCCACGGCCACTTTGTACCCGAGTCTGCCCCAGTATTTCGGGTGCATCCTGCGGTTGAAGAACTCATTCATCTTCACACTCATCGTGCCGCAGT
>JAUWBQ010000197.1 GCA_030601645.1 Candidatus Bathyarchaeota archaeon
CCTCGCCCTCCCCATCATCCTCCCCTCAGCACTCAACCTCCTCGCCACCGCCACCAGCAGCTCCACATCGTTCGCGATCCGATCCATGCTCCTCCTCACCCTCACGAAGATCATCCTCGTCCCATCATCCTCCACCCCAGACTCCAACCACAACCTCAACCTCTCCCGATCCCGATCAGTGAACAGATAACCCCTCAAACCCACACCCACCCTAAACCAAAAACCCCCAAAAAATAAACATTTACCCAAAAAACAGGTATAAAAACACTTAAATAACACAAAACCCCCCAAAAACCCTTATAAGCGGCTACAATTATAAGCCAGAAAAATACCACACGTATATCAACCCCCCTCCCCCAACAAGATCCGACATGCTCCCCCTGGGCGACGAAAACCCCACCCGACTCACGCCCATAGTAAACTGGACCATAATCATCGCCACCACCCTCGTCTTCCTCTGGCAGACATCAGGGGGACAATCATTCTTCACCCTCACCCTGTACAACTACGGCCTCGTCCCAGCCCGAATCACAACCGGAAACGGCTACCACACATTCCTCACCAGCATATTCCTCCACGGAGGCTGGACCCACCTCCTCGGCAACATGCTCTTCCTCACCATCTTCGGAGACAACATCGAAGACTGCTGCGGCCACCTCCGCTACCTCGCATTCTACCTCACCACCGGCATCGCAGCCTCCACCCTATGGATGCTCACCACCTGGAGCTCCAGCTACCCCGCAGTCGGCGCCTCCGGAGCCATCTCAGGAGTCCTAGGCGCATACTTCATCATCTACCCAAACGTCCGCATCCGCACCCTCATAGGCATCGGCTTCTTCTGGAGAGTCATACGCGTGCCAGCCTACGCGATGATCGGACTATGGTTCCTCTACCAACTAATGCTCGCCTCCGTCCCCCTGAACACCGGCGTAGCATACTGGGCCCACATAGGAGGCTTCCTGGCCGGCATGGCCCTAGCCAGAATCATAAGGCCAAGGCTCAGAAGACCCCAAGCCTTCTACGACCTAGAGAACTACAGATGAAACGGGAAAACGAGGCCAGCCTACTTCAAGATCTTAATCTTCGAAGGCTCGACGCCCTCCCCCAAGAGATCCAACAGGGAGATAGCGCGAGAATCCGCACGGGAGATCTTCTCCCTAGCCCCCTCAGAGAAAGCATAAGCCGCAATGGTCACAGGATGGGCGAGGACCCCCGCCGCCAAGACCTTCCCAGGCACCGCGACGACGTCTCCGGCATCGGTGTGCCTGTTTATCACGCTCAAGTTCACCACAACACGCGACCTTTTAGCCTTGTCAAGATCCTCGGCGAGTGCGGCCCAGATGGCCTTTCCCCCTTTCCGCGAGGCTGCGTCTAGGGCCTGAATGACTCTCTTCAGCTCAGGGTTCAGCATCTTCCTCATCCTCCTCTGCGACGTCTCCGGCTCCCACGCCTTCTAGCCTCAGGGCCCACTGCTCCGATGGCTCGAAGTCGGTAATCTCATCGTCTGTCTCTCCCTTCTCGACCTTATCAGAGAACTCGTCGATTTTCGATATCAGAATCCTCCCAGCCTCGGAGACGATCTTCTCCGGAGGGAGGCAACCTGTGGACTCCACCGTGAATAGGTAGGTATCCGCGCTCACGCCCTGGGTCAAAGCGGGGGGTTCCACGGGGCATGCCTTGACGCATTCTCCACAGAGGGTGCAGGCGTGAACGTCGACGATTATGAGCTTGCCCTCCTCGATAAGGAAAACGTCCCGGGGGCAGGCTTTGAGGCATTCGGCGCATGCGTTACACCTCTCATCGTCGACCTCAATCTCGGCGATATGCTGATAGATGGCCTCCGACACCGGTTGCCACTTCGCGTGGATCTTCCCCGTGCCCAGCCTCGCATAGGCTTCGAGTCTGACGGTCTGTCCCGTAGCTATCTTTGTCAGTGGAATGCCCATGCTCGCTGGTACGACGTTCGGGTCAACGGAGACGAAGTCACCTGACGTGACGGTTTTGGTGCCCGCTTCCGAGTCGACTTCCAAGGTCAGGACGACTCTGCATTTTTCGCAGCCTAGTTCACTCTGGCATTCGCATACCTCGGGGAGGACGTAGTTGTCGAGGTCTGTCTTGAGAGGTATCAGCCCGATCCTGTGGGCCAAGACTTCGTCATGGATGACAGATGAGTTATCGAAGATGAAAAGATCGTCTATGGCCATGCAGGGGACATCCGAGATCATCGTGCGCCTCAGGGCGTTGGCAAAGGCCACATCAACACCGTCGAGGGTAAACCTTATTTTTTCGTCATCCAGATCGAGTATCCTTACCTTCATGGCCGATCAAACCGCGGTTCTATGGCCTCCGGCCCCGCCTGCCGCCCGGCTTCCGCGTCCCGTCGTGGGGGATGGGCGTGGTCTCCTCGATCCTCCCGATCATAAAGTTGCTCCGGGCCAGGGCTCTGATGGCGGCCTGGGCTCCGGGGCCGGGGGTCTTGGATCCCGAGCCTCCTGGGGCCCTCACTTTGATGTGGATGGAGGTCACTCCCTTGTCGTGGCCCACATCTGCAACATGCTGGGCTGCCTTCATGGCCGCATAGGGTGTCGGCTTCAGCCTGTCGGCTTTGACGAACCTGCCCCCGGACGCGAAGGCTATAGTCTCCGCCCCCGTCAGGTCTGTCATGTGGATGATCGTGTTATTGAAGCTGCTATAGATATGGACCACAGCCCATCTCTCTCCATCACTCAACTGGTCCGCCTCCCGCCGCCTCAGCCGGTAAGAGATCCTGCCTCAGGGGATGTGTCTTAACCGCAAAGGGGCTAGATTTGGCGTAGTCCAGGTTCGCCTCGTCCTCTGACGAGACCATGTAGCTCGGGGCTTTCACCTTCTGGCCGGAGATCGCGATGTGGCCGTGGGTAATGAGCTGCCTGGCCTGGTGGAGGGATTTCGCCATTCTTTTCCTGAAGACGATGGTCTGAAGCCTCCGCTCCATGAAGTCATGGATCGTCAGGCCCAGGATCTCGTCCAAACTCGCCCGTTCGTCCACCATTCCAACCCTGCTGAGCTTCCTTATCATCTCTTTTTCAGTGTTAGCCCTATCGATAGGATCCATAGATAGCATCTGCCTCGCCCTCCGCCTCAGGGTGCTCAGCTTCGTCCGGTGGCTCCACAGCTCTCGCTTGTTCCTGAGGCTGTAGGCCCCGATGAGCTTGAGCTCCTCCTCGAGGTTTGCAAAGTCGTAGG
>JAUWBQ010000033.1 GCA_030601645.1 Candidatus Bathyarchaeota archaeon
AAGAGCCCCATCATTTATTTCATAAACCATCCTTCTGCCAGTGGGCAATCGTATATAATGTCCATGTAGAATACGGAGGCGTGTTACGGTTACAACGAAGCTATCCGAACATTTGATTTAATCTAAAACTACATGGACCAAGAGAAAATTTCCCTAGAGACACTGAAATCAGCGGTAAAAGACAAAGGCGCAAAATGGACCCCAGAGGAGACAACCCTCACGCTGCTCTCCACAGAGGAGAAGGCCCAACGGCTCGGGCTGCTCCCCACGGAGATGGAGACGAGCCTCGCAACGGAGCTAGGCCTCGACAAACCTCTGACCAGTAAGAGGAGCTCAAAGAAGACGAGCAAGGCCTCCAATCCCGGCTCCGTGGGGCTCCCATCAAAGATCGATTGGAGGAACGTGAGCGGCGTAAACTGGACGACCTCCATGAAGGACCAGGGCAGCTGCGGCTCATGCGTGGCCTTCGGAACCATCGCAGCCCTGGAGACCCTCCTTCGGAGGAGATGCTACAACGACCCGAACAAGAACATCGACCTCTCCGAGGCCCACCTCCTGTTCTGTGGCGGCGGGAGCTGCAACGGATGGCACATGACCCACGCCTGCAACTACCTCAAGGCCAACGGGGTGCCCGACGAGGCCTGCTTCCCATACTCACACGGCCTGAGCACAAAGTCCTGCACAACCTGCTCCGACTGGAAGAACCGGATAGGCCACACAAAGATCCCGAGCTGGACCAACACCAAAGATGTAGAGCAGATGAAGAAGAACCTCGTAGAGAACGGCCCCCAGATCACAGGCATGGCCGTCTACCAGGACTTCTTCAGCTACTCAGGCGGCATCTACGAGCACGTCAGCGGAGGCCTCGCAGGCTACCACTGCGTAGCCGTCGTGGGCTACGACGACCAGGACGAGTGCTGGATATGCAAGAACAGCTGGGGCACGGGCTGGGGAGAAGCCTATGCCGGTGAACGAGGCTGGTTCAGGATAAAGTACGGCCAATGTGGCATGGAGGACGTCTTCGGAATGTGGAACATGATCGTCCCGAAGGCAGCCGGATGCGGCTGGGCCAGCCACCTGCTGGTGGACTACTCCTTCACATCGGGGGCAAGAACCCTCTGGGCGTACGCCGGAGGCAAGTGGAGGTACAGGAGGATAACGGAGTCACAGGTGAACACCATAGCGAAGCTGCTCATGGAGGCCAGCAAGATCTGGGTCTGCTGGAAGGACGGCGAGATGACCTTCGCGAGGGCCGTGAAGTAGGGGATAGAACATGAGTGAGGAGAAGATATTCAAGGAGCTTGAGGAAGAGGCGCAGAAGCTCTACGCGTCCATGGAGGCAGGTATGGAACCAGGAGTCCGGACTCCCATGGAAGTGGAGCTGGAGCAGGCGTCAGTGGAAGCCTACGGCAAGGAACCGGAGCTCGTCCAGGTGCTGGGCATCTCAGCCGCTCAGAGCGGAACCGCAACACACGCCCTGGTAGACTACGTTTTCACCTCAGCGGTTCGGCGGCTTTGGGCCTACGTCGGGGGCCGCTGGAGGGGCAGGAACATCAACGAAGCTCAGGTAGCCGGGATAGCTAAGGTTGTCATGGAGGCCTACAGACTGGACGTCTGGTGGTCTAACAACACGATAAACTTCGTCAGGTGCTGGAAGAAGTACTAGCCTCCCAATCTCTCCCCCTTTTTTCAATTAACAGGGGCCTCGAATCACCTGAGAATAACGTTGAGCCTGCAACCAACTAATCCAGAGCTATTCAACATCTTTACGAAGGCCTTTTTTCTTAGGTTCCTCAAGCTCGTCTTCAGAAGGCAGCAGACCTAAACGCTTTCCCCTCTCTTCAGGAGTGAGCTCCGACATGCTCGTCTCATCAGCCTTCCACTTGGCACCCTTCTTCCTTATGGCTTCCTTCGTTTTTTTTAGATCCTCTGACAAGAAACCACCATTGAACCTTAGAAAGGGGTCCTAGATAAATATTATATCTTTTTTTCGTGATATATGGGGAGAAAAAGGTGTTTTATAACCCATTACTAAAAAAGTCCTTTTTTTCTAACTATATACGTAAAAAAATACAATTTTTTCAGTTAGTTATCAGATTCATCGTACACTTGGTCGGAGCTGGGGTCTACTATATATGAATTCAATGAATTGTACTTGAGGAGAGCTAATGCTAGATCATGGAAACGTCAGGTTCATGGGGACGGTTGAGACTACGGGTGAGACCTCCACTCTCATGATATATCCTGAATTCTGTCCAGCACTTCTGGGAATAGAGAGGCACTCCCACTTGATGGTGCTCTACTGGTTTCACCTGCGCGATAATAAAGAACACAGGGAGACGCTCCAAGTCACTCCTCCCAGACATAAGGGGGCACCGCTCACCGGTGTCTTCGCTTGCCGGAGCCCTTCCAGGCCGAATCCGATTGGGGTAACGGTCGTGAAGATTGAACGGATAGATGGATGTAAGATCATAGTCAGTGGCTTGGACGCCCTCGATGGTTCCCCGATAGTCGACCTGAAACCCTACAACCCAGACAGCGCGCGGCGTTTCTTTCCCGCAGCCAAGGAATAAATATGCAAAACAAAGTCGCTTATGGACCTGGAAATCTATGGTGCAACCTTGGTCTATTTTTAATAAGAAAAAATTGGAAAAATAGAGGGGTCCTATTTCTTGAGCATTGGACCTACGAAGAAACCGACGACGGCGCCCAATATCAGGGCTCCGATGGCGTACATCTGCCATGAGCTCGCAGAGCTTTCTGCTTTCGCTAGATCGTCCTCAAGACCAGAGGCTGTTGACTCCAGGCCGGTTACGTCGCCCTCAAGGCCCGCTACATCGCCCTCAAGACCCGCTACGTCAGCCTCCAATGTATCGACCTGTCCTTCAAGGGTCACTTTCTGACCTTCCAGAGTACCTACATCACCCTCTAAACCTGACACATCAGATTCCAAGGCAGAGACATCGTCCGTAAGGGCATCTATTTGTTCATACAGTTTTGTCCTAATGGCGTAGTTGATAATGTTCTGGAATAGCTGGGCTCCTTCCTGTGTGTGATCAACGGCGTATCTCTCGTAAGTCTTCAGTTCAGGTTTGTACATCGCTGTGTAGTGGGCAAACGGAGCGTCAGCCCCGGCGTACAGGATGTTCCCGTTGCTGTACTCCTCCATCACCAATAGAGGTAGGTTCCCCTCGTAGCCCACTTCATAGTGGACAGGTGCGGGAGGCTCGAAGTCTACAACGAGACCGTCACTGGAGGTTGTCATAATCACGTAGACGCCGTCAAGCGAGGTCGCGTCTAGTGAATAGTAAGATCCTCCGAGGTAGCCCATGATCATGCCTGGTCCGTGGAAAAGTGTCTTGTTCACGCCGTCGACTAGGAATGAGACCTCAGGGGCGCAGTTCTCCCCAATCCCGAAGACTCTGTAGTCCCTTCCATCGGCGTTTGAGGTGGGATCCGCCGCTTCACAGTCCTCAGCTCGCAGCTTCGAGTCGAGGTGGGCAAGCATGTCATTCGCTGTGTTGATTCTCATGTACTGATCAGAAAAGTCGCTGTCAGCGCAGATCCAAAGCGTCTTTCCGCTGCCTGCGAACCAGGACTTCACAGCGGCCTTCTCCGCAGTTGTGTAGTTGACGGACATGTCGCTCTGTATCAGTATGAGCATGTCAGCGCCCGTTAGATCGGAAGCTGAGATATCTCCTAACACGACACTCCAGTCGGTGTTGGAGAAATCCTCCATTGCAGCCTGAAGATGAATACCGGGTTCCAATCCGCCTTTGATCTGTACAACGACCTTAAGATCGCTATCAGCGGCAATAACTGGCATTACAGCAATACCGAGGAGTAGTATGGTAGTCAGTAGAACGATCGAAAGAGTTCTTCTCTTCATTTCATTCATTCTCCTAAAGCTCTGTATCTAGTAAGTTCTTTAAAGCCTTTTTCGGTTTTCACAGGCAAAATTAAAAAGGCGCTCACGACATTATGCGAATCGGTGTTACTCCTTGGATAGACGCGTTCTGATCGGAGTTTTACTGATCGTTATCATCGGCGCCGGGGCCATTTACGTTTTAAATAGACCTCAAACTCCGAGCTCTACCAACGGTAATGGGGAGCCTCCCTCTACGCCGGATGGAGGTGAACAGCCTCCTGGGACACCCGATGATGAGGGAGGAGATGATGTTGTCGATGTAGGAGATGATGTCGATGAAGGTGAGACCCCATCAGAGGCAGCCTTCATTTCTGGGACTGTCAAGGATGACTCCGGAAATCCTTTGGAGGGAGTTTTAGTCGAAGCTGGCACAGGCAGTGCCATGACTGGTCAAGATGGATCCTTCGAACTCGAAATAGACCTGGGAACCTATGTGGTCGAAGCCACGATCCCCGACTACACAAAGAGTGTTAAGAGCCTGACAGTGAGTGAGAACACGACCTACACCGCTGACTTCACACTGAGATACAACCCCTCGACAGGCGGAGAAGGAAAAACACTGAAGATCATCACCCGCCACGGGGCTGATATCCTGTTAGCTGCGAAGAATAGCTTCCTAGCTAGCGATTACGCTGCAGCTCACGGCATCACCGCCATAAGGTGGATCCCCATCGGCCCAACGCTCTGGGTAGATACGATCCGAAACTCAGGAGATGTCGATATAGGATGGGGCGGAGGACCTGTCCTTTTTGACTTCGTGAACGACGCAGGGTTCCTTGCCCCATTGGAGACGGAGGAAATACTTGCAGCCCTTGAAGAGATCCCGTCCATAATGGGGGGAGTACCCACTAGACGGATAATAGATGACAAAGTGTATTGGTCAGGTAGCGCTGTTGCTTCGTTCGGATTCACCGTCAATACGCAAACCCTCGCTGAACTGGGTCTCCCAGAGCCGACTAGCTGGAGTGATCTGGCGAACGAGACGTATGCGGTGACTCTTCCAAACCCTATTGTTGGAACCGCCGACGCTACGAAGTCAACATCAAACACCCGCATGTTCACCATCATCTTGCAGGCTTATGGATGGCAGGACGGGTGGGGTCTCCTGGTTCGGATGGGTGCTAATGCCAAGATATTTGACCAATCGGGCCTCGTTAGAGACGCAGCGATACGGGGAGGCATCGGTGTCGGTACAACGATCGATTTTTATGGTTACACGGCTCAGCTGAAGAATCCAGAGTTCTGCAAGTACATACTTCCAGCTGACGGTACTATTGTGAACGCCGATCCCATCGCACTGTTGACAACGTCGCCTGACCCGGATGCCGCATTGGCCTTCATAGAATGGATTTTATCGACGGAAGGGCAGAAGATATGGCTGGACACGAACATAAACAGATTACCCATGAACCCTGCGGTCTTCGACACCCCCGAAGGGCTAGGACGGTCAGATCTGAGAGAGGTCTACGAGACGACTCAAGACGCTTTCATCATAGAGTTTAGTGATAAACTCGCGCTCAGCTACGAGTCGGCTATGATAAATTTCTACCACGCGATTATCGTTAGGCCCCAACTCACTCTTCGCCCCGTGTGGATGGCGATGACTACAGCTCTTGAGGAGGGTGATATCACGAGGGCGGAGTTCATGACGCTGGTGGGGATGCTGGGTAACCCACACCTCATCGAGTTCCAAGATACGGAGACAGGGGAGATGACGACCTTCACTCAGGAATACGCGCAGAGTATCGCAGCTAGAATCGCGGTAGACCCGGAGTACAAGCAGATACTGGTTGACCGGTGGATGGTGGCTGCCGAGAATCACTACAGCGATGTAATGGCTGAGTTAGATAGTCTGACCAGTTAGAGGGAATATGATTGAGGGGCAGTAAACAGAAGAACTCGCCTCTCAAAGGATACCTAGCCAAGCTTAGGAGGGAGTTTGATTGGGTGACAATCCTCCAGATGAGCGTCTCCTTTCTGATGCTCGCCGTTTTCCTGTTGGCCCCGCTGGCCTCCCTCCTCGGCCGGGCGTTCCTCTACGGAGGAGAGTTATCAATCACCTGGTTCATGAATGTCCTGAGCAGCCCCGAGTTCGTCTCCTTCAAATCAAGGGGAGGCCGGATGTTCCAGGTCATCAGGGGGACGATGTACATCTGGGGCTACGACCACGGCATCCTCCTCAACTCGTTGATCGTGGCTCTCTCAGTCACTGTTCTTTGTTCCATTATCGGCATCGCCGTGGCCATGATCATGGGCCGCTATAATTTCCGGGGTAAAAACATCTTCAAAGTCATCATAATGATCCCCCTTCTCGCCACGCCCTTCGTCAACGCATTCGTGATCGGTAAGATGTTTAATCCCCGGAGTGGGCTTATCAACTTCATCTTCGTAGACCTGTTGCACATTCTACCCTGGAGGCTTGACATCGACGGGCTGGTGGGGTTGACTGTCGCTCAGACACTCTCATATTTCCCTATAGTCTATCTGAACGTCCTGGCCTCACTGAACAACATCGACCCGAGCCTTGAGGAGATGGCGGAGAACCTCGGGGCGAGGGGGTTCCGACTCTTCAGAACGGTGACATTTCCCCTCTTCCTGCCGGGACTGATGGCTGGGGCTATAATCACGTTCATCTTCAGCCTCGAGGACCTGGGAGCGCCCATCGGGTTCATAGGTGCCAGGGCGAATCCTCTGGCAAAGAAGGTGGCCTCATACCAGATCTACACTTCTTTCGCCGAGGCTCTTACCGGTGGAATCTCGCCGAAGACGATCGCTCTGGCTTTGATCATTATGGCAACGACGGTTATCAGCTATTTCATCGTGAAGCGGCTCACATCAATGAGATCATATGCCATGCTAAGCAAAGGGGGCAGGTGGAGCCCCAGGCTCAGGACGCCCTCCATGAAAGCGCAGGGATTGATCATTTTCTCCTTGATTGTACTGGTGTTCTTCTCCGCCATGCCGCAGATCGGAACTGTCCTTCTTGCCACGACGGACTGGACGACGAGTGGGACTCTCCCTTCGAAGGTGACGATGGAGTACTTCGTCTCCCTCTCGACAAACCCTGATGTCTTGACGTCTATTACGAACAGCCTCATCTATTCGTTGGTCGCGGTCTTCATCATGATCCTTGTGGGTTCAAGCATCTCTTATATCGTGGCCAAGCGGGATGTCCCAGGGCGCTCCATCCTCGATGCGCTATCCACCCTGCCCGTGGCGATTCCGGGTGTAAGCCTTGCAGTTGGATATTTCCTGTTCTTTTCATCGGGATTCTTCAAGGGGAGCATATTCGACCCTATTGTGGACCCGGCTCTTCTCCTGATTTTCGCCTATTCCATTCGGAGGCTGCCCTTCATGACGAGGTCAGTATACGCGGGCATGCAACAGATTGACAAGAGCTTAGAGGAGGCTTCCATGAACCTGGGGGCCAGCAGGGCGTCCACGTTCCTCAGGATAGTCCTCCCTCTCACGGTGTCGCATATAGTTGGCGGGGCTATACTGAGCTTCGTCTACTCCATTGCAGAGGTAAGCACCAGTGTCACCCTGGGAGCCTTGAGGGAGGACAGGATGCCCATCACTTTCTTCATCAGTCAGATGGTATACGGCCTCGCCGCCGTGGACTCGGTGAGCATCGGCGCCGCGCTCTGTGTCATGCTCATGGCGGTCCAGATCACGGCCATGGCAATATCGAATTACGTGTTGAAGCAAAAGATCTCATTCCTCGGGGTGTAACAGATGGTGGAAGTAGAACTTAGGGGGATAACAAAGAAATTCGGGGACGTCACAGCCGCAGGGGACATCAGCCTAACTATTGAGGACGGGGAATTCTTCACGCTGCTGGGCCCCAGTGGCTGTGGCAAGACCACGACGATGCGCATAATCGCGGGCCTGGAGTATCCGGACGAGGGACGGATTATATTTGACGGTAGTGACGTGACGGAGTTCCCGTCGTTCAAGCGCAACACGGGCATGGTCTTCCAGAACTACGCCCTCTGGCCACACCTGAAGGTCGCCGACAACATCGCCTATGGCCTCAAGGTGCGAAAGGTCCCCAAGGAGGAGATCAAGAGGCGGGTCGATGAGGCTTTGGAGCTCGTGAAGCTCGGGGGCCTCGGAGGCCGCTTCCCCTCCCAGCTCAGCGGAGGGCAGCAGCAGAGGGTGGCTTTGGCCCGCGTCTTGATAATCAATCCCGCTGTCCTGCTCCTCGATGAGCCCCTGAGCAATCTCGATGCCAAGCTCAGGGTGGAGATGAGGGAGGAGATCAAGGACCTCCAGAAGAAGCTGGGTATAACAACCATCTACGTGACCCACGACCAGGAGGAGGCCATGACGATCTCCGACAGGATAGCTGTGCAGAACCTGGGCGTCGTCAGGCAGCTGGGCACTCCCTCCGAGATATACAGCCACCCTGTGGACCTGTTCATAGCCACGTTCATCGGTCGGGGGAGCATCCTCGAAGGGCGTATCCATATAGTCGACGATAAAGCCCGCGTCATGGTTAATGACAAGATCATCTGTGGAGTGGACACCACCGGCATTCTGAAAGAGGGGGACCCCGCCGTCTGCATCTTGAGGCCTGAGAACTTCACGCTGGAGAACCCGGGCGAACAGGCAAATGTGCTGGAGGGGGTCGTGGAGTGGGCGGCGTTCATCGGCCCGTACAAGGAGGTGAAGCTCTCTGTGGAGGGTGCCACCCTCTTGGTGGACTTGCCACCCGAGGTCGAGACGCCGATAGGAAGTAAGTTGAGGGTTTATATCCATCATGAGGACACGATTGTCCTCGGGAAGAACTAGTTGGAGAGAATGAGATGAATTCAAGAAAACTCGTAACTCGATTGATCGTTTTCCTGTTCCTCGTATCGGCTGGAGCCCCAGTGCTTGTGGGGTTCTCGGTGCCGAAGGCCGAAGAAGTCACCAAAGTAGTTAGTTATCCTCTGCCCTCGGTTCCCGAGGTAGTTCTCCTTGGGGGTGAGATCAGGGTTGAGGTTAAAGCCAGTAGTGGCGCTTCTGGATGGGTCGCTGGTGTCTCCTCAAGGTTCGGTTCTTCAGCCATGGAAATGCTCAACAGCAGTTACTCCGGGGATCGATGGACGCTCTTCTTCCGTGCACCGGAGGACATCCCTCCTGAACTGTATGATTTAGAGTTGACCTTCGTTGACGGAGGTGAGACTGTGGAGCACTCTCAATCTAGGAGCATCATGCTCTTTGAGGAATGGCCCGAGGAGATCACCATCAGCCACATCACTGATATCCACCAGCAGCATGGGCGGAATTTCTTCGCTCAGTACATACATGAAGTAAACCTGTTTGATCCCGATCTTATCATCGTGTCGGGAGATATTGTTCAGACTGAAACGGTGGCCGTGGGATGGGACTACCTGCAAAGTCAGATGAAATTGATTGAGATCCCCAGCTTCCTCCTCCCAGGTAACCTCGATCACGCAGGAGGGAGTGGGCTCATCTATCAGAGATACGGGGGGCCACTATACTACTCGGTTGTTTTGGGAGATTTCATGTTCGTCGCATTGGACAGCCACTTGGAGGGTCAGGCTTGGTTGAATCAGTTCCAGTGGATGGAGTCGGAGTTCCAGAGGTATCCCGAGAAGGTTAAGATTCACAGTTGGCATCACCCTCTCTTCGGCTCCGAATACGAGGAGGATAGTGGCACAGTTAAGGGCGGTTACATCACCGGGGACTGGGAGACCATGGAGGAGCTCACACAGGTAATCTATCCTGCCTGGGTAGTCGATGGTCAGCCCAGTGGTGCGGCGAGGGAGATGATGAGGGTTATACAGGAGTACGACGTACGCCTCATCCTGAATGGGCATGTTCACCGTGATATTACCTACATCCTGAACGAGAGACACTACTTCGTCACGACTAGCACCATTGGAGGGGGGCTTTCGCCCACCATGTACCACGGCTTCAGGATTATCACGGTTGACTCCGAGGGTAACGTGAATTTGGATTGGTACGCAGAGAACAGCCTCCTGGATCCACCGAACGCGATTCCCGTGGGCGACCTCACCTACTGGTACAGCTCAGCTAATGACTGGTCCGAGTCGGCGGTCACGGCTACGGTCGTGAACGACCTTGAGATGCCCATCGACGACGCAAAGCTGGAGTTCCGGGTCAGCGACGGGAGCCCAGTTGAAGGGTATACGTTCTCAGTTGAGCCGAACATGTACGACGTATACACGGTTGACGAGGGGTACATCTTCGTCTCCTATTTCGATGTGGACGCTGGTAGCCGGTTGGATGTCACCCTCTCCGCGGGGGGAGATTCACAGCCTCCCGAGATCCTGCTGGATCTATCTGATTACGGTGAGGGTGAACCTCTGACAGGTACCGTCACTGCCAGAGATGGCGGATGGGGGGTCGACGGGGTGGATGTGTATTATCGTAATGACGTCACGCCTTCGTGGACTCCTATTGAGCTGTCCTTCAGCCCGACTATAAAGGGCGACAAGTATGACATCACCTACCCGGAGGCGGTCAGGGCCTTCACCATCCCAGCCGAGGCAGCCAAATCAGGCCTCGAACTGAAGGTGGAGGCCACGGACTACGCGGGAAACCCGGCCATATTCGAGACGGGTGATCTCTCAGCCCCACCCGTTTACAGTCTGTCGGTGGATACCGATCCCTCTGGAATCGAGATCACCGTTGATGGAGGAGCCGAGACCTCTCCCTACATGGGTGAGCATGAGGCGGGGAGCTACGAGTTGGCTGTACCTGACGAAGTCGAGTTCTCGGGTAAGAACTACACGTTCTCTGGTTGGGATGACGGCTTTACCGGGAGCTCCAGGACGTTAAGCCTCGACGGGGACACAAGCCTGGTGGCCGGCTACGAGGAGGTAGTCGTTGAGGAGCCTCCCGAGGAGACCGATGAGCCCTTGGAGGAGCCGGATGAACCAGAGGAAGAGCCGGATAAGCCAGCGGGGATACCTCTTCCGACGTCCTACGTGTTAATTGGGCTGCTCCTCAGTGTCTGCCTGATCTATCTCCTGAATAGGCGTTAGGCACCATTTTTTTCACTAAAAAATCAGGGGGTTCTCGGTGACTTTCCCGAGTAGATGTCGAGGGGGGTCTGGCCGGTGACCTTGGACTCCTTGATGAGGAAGTCCCTGAGCTCGTTCTCCTCCGTGAATATCCTGGTGGCGTACCACTCGAAGAACGGGCTGGGCTCGTAGGGATAGTAGACGTAGACCATCTTGGCGAGGGCCTTGGCGTAGACCATCTCGCACATGACGCCGGCAGAGATGCTGGCTCGGGGATGGTAGACGACGACCGCGTGGCTGTTCTCGATCAGCTTGTAGTCGGTGTCGATTATCTGGAATCGGAGGTTCTTGATGGCTGCATCGATCTCGATGCTGTCTATCTCCTCCTCGATGGGGCCCTCCCTGTAGTCCATGGAGAACACGAACTTTGAGGGCCGCTCCTCCTTCTTGTCAATGGCCTCGTTGACCATAGCCCTCCACGACTCGACGATGTCCCAGTCCTTGATCATGTAGGGGTCGAATACGATGTAGTACTCCGAGAGGCTGTCGCCGAACTTTGTGATGTTCTTGAAGAAGTCGGGGCCCTCCCCTGTGATGGGGTGGCTGAGGTAGACCTTATCCCTGCCCCTGCTCCAGATTACGTCCTTGAGGAAGTCGGGGCCGTTCTCGTAGGCGACGAGCTGTATCTCCCTGGCGGGGGTGAACTGCCGGGCGAGGGCGTAGACGCTGTTGACCTCCTCCCGGCGCCAGTTGGCGATCTCCCCCAGGGTGAATCTGTGGTCCTGCCACTGGACGTCCTGGCTCAGGCGCCTCTTCACCCGTACGATGTCGTCGAATATCATGATGAACAGGTCGGGGTCGAGGGTCCTAACCTCGTCCTCGTGGAGGCCGCTGAACCGGTTGCCTTTCCATTCGAAGTGGAGGGGTGTGCTGACTACGTGGGTGCCGCCTCGATCGTTGATCTCATCGACGATCTTCTCTACCGCCGCCTTGTGGTACTGGTTCATCTTCTCAGGCTGGCTGTCGTAGAAGTCGAGGATGTTGAGCTTGGTGAGGTTCGTGGCCTGCATCCGTGCCTCTTCCACTATGTACTCGAATAGGTGGTAGTAGTGGAAGCTCTGCCTCTCCTTCATCTCTAGGAGCATGTCGTCTCTTCCGTTGCCGGGTGGTCCGGCGCAGATGACCACTCGTTTATCGGTTGTCATGGGCTTCAGTTAGGATTCGTTGAGGTGGGAAATATGTCTGTTGGATTTATAGTACGCGTTTTAGGGGTTTTAT
>JAUWBQ010000184.1 GCA_030601645.1 Candidatus Bathyarchaeota archaeon
TCGAGGACGGCCTTGGAGGAGAGGTGCTGGGGGACGTTGGCGTACCTGATCTCCCCCATCAGACAGACGCCCTCGAGAGGCTGACCTCCCTCCTGGGCATAGAGATCGACACTACTCAGCTTGAGAAGCGTGCAGAGAAGATCGATGCCTCGATAAGGAAGAGTCTGAACGAGTTCCAAGACATTGGTGAGGAGTTAAAGGAAGAGGAGAAAAAGATCAGATATATCAGCTGATATGTACCTATGTTATTGTTCTCTTTTAGAAGAGTCCGTGCATAGAACTATTGAGGCCTACGGGGGAGGGGGGAGTGTGTCGTCAAATTGGCAAAAAGCGGTCGGATATACCCAACTCAAGACGACTGTCTGATTTGTATAAACGAAATAGCTACCACCACCCTTGATATTCTGAACTGTTATGTTGTATTGCCCCGCTTGAGGCACGGAGAAGACCGAGAAGAACTGGCCCTGTACTGTTGCAGAGTCGACAAAATCGTAATGGTTCTCGGGCCCGTATATCTGTATCAAATATCTGTCATTACCTTGTGATGATTGGACGATGATCTGGATGTTGAACTCCATTGACCCGGTCTGCCACTCCCCTCCTGAGAAAGTCAACGGGTTTGTATTCGAACTGAACTTGTTACCTCTATCCGTGGTGACCTCGATTATGTAACTGCAATCTTCTTCTTTGATGTTGGTGAAATCTAACCTGAGGGTGGATTGTTCAGCTGCTCCGAGGTAAAGAGGAAGATCTGGACGATTTGTGCTATTGAATATCCAAGCGTCCTGCAGCGTATTGTTCAACACCCATATTCTCGATATGTTTGACGCCAATGGCGCTCGATTAACTATGAATACGTCCACTGAGGTATCATTGTGACCATATGCGTAAACCTCTAGATACTCCAGACTACGCTCGTTGTCCGTAATTTTAAGGTCGACAACTGTTCTATCATAGTAATTGTTAACCTCGTTTACATACAAGAAGGTAGGAAGAATCGACGTGATCAGGATTCCAACCATTAATAAGATCCCAAGGACTGAGGCTACCCCCCGTTTCCTCTTACGGTATCTGTATTTCGTCATATGCCTTGTTCTCCTTCTCGCTATCGACCCTAACGGAGATATTGTGCCCCTTTAACAAGGAAATCTCGCTCTGAACAATGTCAAACCTTCGGAACTCCCCAGAAGAGAGTAGCACCCCGTTAGGAGGGCTCGTCGAATTATCATCTGGAGGGTAATAGTACGTCTCGTTCCCATCTCCCGAGATCTTGAATCTGGTAATGTTAACCTCGCACTCCCCGTAATTAACGACCCAGACATTTAACGTGTTGGCCGAAGTGACGTTCACGCCGATATTCTCGATGCGGAACCTCTCTTTGACCTTGTAGACTGACTCCATTACATCATCGTAATAGTCATTCCTCATCACCGTGGCGGCGCTGTGGGCGACTCCCCAGACGCTGATCCCGATCGAGAGAACTACAGCAACCATAATAACGCTGGTGAGGACGGAGCTGAACCCTCTTCTCGTACGGATGCCTTTCATGCTATAATCCCATCCCTCCACCCATAGACAAGTTTGACACCCCCCAGATGCCCAATATCGATACAAGGGTCAGAAGGATCGCGTGCTTGAACCCCGCCGAGACCCTCCCCGAGACGATCTTCCCAGTGACCAGCCCCAGCACCCAGGAGTGGAGCGCCAAGGGGGTGAGCAGCACTCTGTAGAGGGTGACCGTGGCAACGGACACTCCTAGGCCGGACATGTTGGTGAAGAACTGTAGGAACATAACCGTAGTCCCGGTGAGGAGGGCTGCCCCTATATAGGGCACGATGGTGAGGGGCATAAGAACGGCCTGTTTTTCGTCCTCCAACTGCTTGGTCGACTCCGCGAAATTAGCCAAAGTCTCCAGGCTCTGCTCGGTCCCTCCCCCGACCTCGATAGTGTCGATAAGGAGGTAGATGTTCACGAGGGCCAGCCAGTTCTTGATCTTGTACCTGAACTCGTCGTAGATCTTTCGCATGGGATACCCCCAGTTGAGCTTCATGCTGATCGTCTTCAGGTATTTAGAGAAAGCACCATAATCTCGGTCTGCCAGAGCGTGGATGCACCTCTCAGGGGAGAGGCCGCTCTTGCGGGTCTCAACCAGGTCACGCAGGAAGTGGTTGATCCCATCGAGAATCTTTCCCTCTCTCCCCACGAAGTACGAGTCTGCGATGACCCCGGGTAGCGAAACAAATATCAACGTTAGAGCTAGCCCGAGGGCTGCCTCCGTACCCTCCGCCAAACCGAGCATATCTCTGAGGCGAAGCAGGAAGTCATAGATGATAGGGGCGACACTGAAACTATCGGTGAAGGATGGCAGGATCAGCTGGGATCCTAGGAATAATCCGAAAGGGATGAAGGCTGCGAAGATCTTGTAGGTCGCCCAGTTTGATATGGGGTAGCTGATCTGGGCGGCGTCCCCGAAGAAGATGAAAACCACGGACAGCATGGGCAGGACGACGAAGGAGAAGAGGAAGAACTGAGCCGGGGACAGTCCTGCGCCCATACCCGGAAGAGCCATGCCCACGACGAAGATCAGGAACAAACCAAGGACGCCAAGGATGCCGATGATCGTGTAGGCCTCCATCATCATGGCCATGTTTTCGCCGAGGGCTTTGATCCTGGTGGAAAGATGCCTGAACATGCTGTCAGTCTGGTTGAACAGGTAGTGCAGGGTGTCACCGCCGGTACGTACGGTCGACGCGTACCCCAGAAGCAGCTGCTTGTACTCGTTCATGTCCACCACTTTGGCTGCCTGCACCATCGCCGTGACGGGATCAACCCCTTGTGACTTGACGATGATGTCGATCCTCTTCACCTCGTTCTGCATGTTCGGCAGGAGGTCCATCTTTCGGAGCCTGAGGATGCTCTCGTAGGGGGAGAGGCCTCCGCTGGTCATGGTGCTGATGTACATCGAGGCATATGGGATCTCTATCTTCAAACCTGAGATCCGGTTAGATGCAAGTGTCTTTGGGATGAATATCCCCCCTACTATGATGATCAGAGGAACGATGGCGATGAAAGGCGCGAAAAAGAGCATGTTCGAGGGGAGGAAAGGGAGAGGAGGGAACAATCCGACGTAGTTTAATATCCCTACGATGAAGGTCGCCATACCGGAAATTACAGCTATGAAGCCTAGGATGCTGCAATAGACCTCAGGGTGTATCCTCATGTAGGCCGAATCTAGGTCTTTCTCAAATCCCGGTAACACCTTGAAAAGGCTCTTCCCCAGCCATCCGAAGCGGGCATAGCAGAAATCACGGATATTCAAAACTACTCCTCCGCCACGGTTTCATTCTCGATTCTGGGCGCCGAGACCTCTTCTGGAGAGGAGGAGGGAGAGGCAAAATCGCCTCCGACATCTTCACCCTCGAGGACTATCTCCTCAGGTTTGGCTTCCC
>JAUWBQ010000163.1 GCA_030601645.1 Candidatus Bathyarchaeota archaeon
TGCCTGTAGATGTATCTCTGGCGGTGGGTGTTGACCTCGTGCTCCTTCCCCCTGATGATGTGGGAGATCTCCATCTCGTGGTCGTCTATCGCGCAGCTGAAGTTGTAGAGAGGCCAGACCCGGTACTTCTTCCCCTGCCTCGGATGAGATCCCTCGACGATGCGGAGGGCCGGCCAGTCACGCAAGGCGGGGTTCGGATGGTCGAGGTCCGTCTTTATCCTCACTACTGCATCCCCTTTACAGTATGGTCCGTTGAGCATCATCTTCCACCTATCCAGATGGACCTCCGGGGATAGATCTCTGCAGGGGCAGGCCTTCTTCTCTGTGTAGAGCTCCTTGAACGCTGACGATTCACACGTGCAGACGTAGGCTTGCCCCTTCTCTAGTAGTCTCTCGGCGTATCCGTAGTATATCTTGAGCCTCTCGGACTGTGTGTAGAACTCGTGGACCACGACCCCGAGCCACTTCAGGTCCTCTTTGATCCAGTCGTAGACCTCCAGTATCGGGGACTTGACATCGGGGGATGTGTCCTCGAACCTGAGGATAAATTTGCCGTCGTACATCTTGGCGTACTCGTCGCAGAATATTATAGGCTCAGCGCTTCCGAGGTGGAGGGGGCCATCCGGGTTCGGGGCGAATCTGGTGCGGACCTCCCTGTACTTTTCCACGTTGTTAAGGGGCGGGAGTGTCTTCTTCTCCTCCTTGACCTTCCGAGTCTCCAGTAGCTCGGGCCACCTTTCCTCCAAGACCTCCTTCTGGCGTTCCTGGGTCCAAGAGTTCACCTCTCTCAGTACCTCTTCTATTAGTGCAGAGACCTCGCTTACTCTGCTCCTTAGGTCGGGGTTCTCGCCGAGTATCCTCCCCATGATGGGGCCTTTCTGGGCTTTCCCCTCGTGGCTGTATGCGTTGTGGACTGCGTACTTCAGTGCAGCATCTCTAATCTCTTCGGAACCCATGTTTTGTCTCCTTTTTCTGCGACAAAAATGCCGCTGATACGTCGACTCATTAAGTCGAGGGATGTCTAATATCCTTTTCCTGAATAAAAGGGTGAGATTGGTTAGAAGATGTGTTCGATGGTTAGTGTCTTCTTGGAGTAATCCCGGGGTGGCCTGAACTTCATGAAGAGGTCGAGCCTGTCCTGCTCCTTGAGCCTATCGTAGATGAGGACCCAGGCGCAGTCGTACGTGTATTCTCCGACCTCGCAGTTCCCTTCCACCTGTCCGCCGCATGGGCCGTTGAGGAGGGCCTTGGCGCACCTCGTTATGGGGCAGATACCCCCCGTCTCGTCCAGTATGCACTCCCCACACGCCAGGCACCTGTCGTAGAACTTGCCTATTCTCTCTGTCTGCCCGATGAAGAGTGTGTCCGACGCCGGCAGGACTATCTTTCCGGTATAATCGCCCAGCGTCTGGACGCCTACACCGCAGGACATCACTAGGACAGCGTCGGCCTCACCGATCTCCGCTTTGTGGGCTTTCAGGTCCCTCCGGTCTAACCTGAGATCACAGGGCTCCTCGACCATGGCCGTCCCTACGACCTTGTCGCCGAGCTTCTCCGCCATCTCCGACACCTGTTCCTCGCCACCTGTCTGGCAGCTCGTCGAGCAGGATCCACAGCCCACGATGAATATTTTCTCGTAGGTCTCGGTCATCGCCTGGACCTCCTCGATTGGCTTCATTCTAGTAATTATCATCCATTTCTCACCTCATATCATCTCACTTAGCAGCGGATCCAGTATCCTCTCGTAGAGGACAGCCATCACGTGGATCCCAGCGGCCTTCGTCGTCTTTCTGATCTCCTTGATGAAGGGAGAGAAGAACTCTATGTTTACCTCGTCATAGAGAACCTTCCGCTTCTCCTTGTCGGATTCCTCCTTGCACTTCTTCATTGAGGCGAGTAGATCCTTGGGCACGCTCACCCCCGGGATGTACTTGTCGAAGAAGTCGGCGATCCCGAATGATTTCAGGGGGAATATCCCGACCAGTGTGGGGCAGTTGAACCTCTCCGTCTCCTTCAAGAACTCCTTGGTGAGGTCGATGTCGAACATGGTCTGGGTCTGGATAAAGTCTGCGCCGATCTTCACCTTCCTGCCAATCTTCAGGATCTCCGGATCCAAAGGATTGGCATTAGGGTTGGCGGCGATACCGACGTTCATCTCAACCTTGCCGTGGATCTCGTTCCCCGCCAGATCGACCCCCTCATCAATCATCTTCTTAAGGAGATACACGAACTGGGCTGAGTCCAAGTCGTACACGGCGCGACCCCCCTTGTTGTCGCCGAGGACAGTGTGATCCCCTGAGATGGCGAGGACGTTCTTTATTCCCAAGTACGATGCGGCAAGGAGATCAGATGTGAGGGCTAACCTGTTCCTGTCGCGGACAACTACCTGGTAGACCGTCTCCAGGCCCACGTCCCTCTGGACAACATATGAAGGTATGAGTGAGCTCATATAGGCCATAGCGAGAGGGTTGTCCGTCACATTCGCCGCAACCACGTACGGCTTCATCGCTCTCGCGCTCACGAGGACCTCCTCAAGGTCGGTAATTTTCTCAGGCTCAAGCTCCCCCGTGAGGACGAAGTTACCCTTCTCGATCTCCTTCATGAGGTTGCTGTATGCAGGACGATTTGATGCCATATTCCTGAACTCCAAAGATCTATAAACTACAGCGGAAATGCATTTAAAGATTTTTTAAGAATATATTAATCCATACTAACCATAATTCAATAAGTACAAGACAAGTTTTATAATTCCTCGTTTGAAAGCCTTTAAGATCGTACAAGGTTGTGTCTCATTGTCAAAAAGAGATCTTAAGGTTAAAATCGATGAGTTGTCCTCGCCCTTCGGGATGTTTAAAGGAATCGAGATCGAGGTAGGACGTATCCAAGATAGCACCTGGGATGAGCCCATGGGTCCTACACCTTTTCCCAGCGTTGGAACCCTACGGAACTGGGACAGGAAACTTCTGAACCGGTACAAGCCCTTCTACATGCCATTCTGTGACCTCTGCTGCCTCTGTACATACGGTAAATGCGACCTGACTGGAGATAAGAGAGGCGCGTGTGGTATCACGATGGCAGGTCAGCAGTCTAGGATGGTGCTGATCGCTTGTTGTATTGGCGCATCGACACATGCCGCTCACGCGAGGCATATGCTCGACCACCTTCTCGATGAATATGGTCGCGACGTCCCCCTGGACGTAGCTTTGAACACAGGTGTTGAAGCGCCCCATGTACGCTTGGTGTGTGGTATTAGACCTAAAAAACTGAAAGATCTGGAGGATGTGCTTGACTACGTCGAGACGCAGCTTGTCCAGCTCGTTGCAGCTGCTCACACTGGCCAGGAGGGTGACAACATCGACTTTGAGTCAAAGGCTTTCCATGCAGGTATGCTCGATCACGTCGCTCTTGAGGTCGCTGACATCATGCAGATCGCCACATTGGGAATGCCGAGGGGAGAACCTGATACGCCAATGGCGGAGTTAGGATACGGGACCATCGACGCCTCAAAACCGGTCATCATGTGCATCGGCCACAACGTTCTACCGAGCGTTGACATCATCGACTACCTCATGGAGAACGATCTGTTCGGTGAGGTGGAGATCGGAGGCCTATGCTGCACTGCTCACGACATGAGCCGCTACAACAAGAGGTCGAAGATCATCGGCCCCATATCTTGGCAGCTCCGATTCATAAGGTCAGGCATCCCCGATCTGATAGTAGTTGACGAACAATGCCTCAGAACGGACGTCATGATCGAGGCAAAGAAGCTGGGCATCCCCGTGATCGCCACGAGCGAGATGAGCTGCCTCGGGCTCCCCGATAGAACACACGACGATCCAGATGTTATCGTAGATGATCTCGTCTCCGGAAAGGCGGATGGCGCACTCATCCTTGAACCTAGAAGGGTAGGAGAGATATCGGTCAAAACAGTCAAGGGCGTGGCTAAAAGAAGGGGAGAGAAGAAGCCATTCGACATCGGGGAGATCTCAGTTATCGCTCAGGCGTGCAGGGACTGCTTGGAGTGCGTCCGGGCGTGTCCGAACACCCTTGAGGTCGCCGCAGCTGT
>JAUWBQ010000143.1 GCA_030601645.1 Candidatus Bathyarchaeota archaeon
CGCCCTCGGTCTAGCCCTCAGGTATCTGTACGGACCGTCTCTGCCCTCAGATCTCCTCCTCGTGGCGACCATGGCCCTGTCGGGGTACAAGATCGCCGAGATCGGTCTGAGGGGGCTGCTGGGGGCACATATCAGCATCAACCTGTTGATCTCCATCGCTGCCGTCGGCGCCTTTGCCATCGGGCATCTGGAGGAGGGGGCGGCGGTCGTGTTCCTGTTCAACATCGCTGAGAAGCTGGAGGACTACGCCGCGGACAGGGCCAGGCACGGCATCGAGGCGCTCCTGGAGCTCAAGCCCGAGGTGGCGACGCTGAGAAGGGACGGGGGGGAGGTGGTCGTGCCTGTGGGGGAGGTCTGGCCTGGAGACATCTTCGTCCTAAGGCCCGGTGACCGAGTCCCCCTGGACGGTCTGGTGATCGAGGGGGCCTCCAGCGTCGACCAGGCCACCATCACGGGCGAGTCGGCCCCCGTCTCGAAGCAGGTGGGGGATGAGGTCTACGCGGGCACCATGAACATCGACGGCTTCGTCGGCGTCCAGGTCACGAAGCTCGCCGAGGAGACCATGCTCGCGAGGATCCTTGAGATGGTCGAGGAGGCCGAGGAGAGCCGCTCCCCGACTGAGGCCCTCGTGGACCGGTTCGCCCGGATCTACACTCCTGCGGTCATCCTTCTCGCCGTGCTGGTGGCCGTCGTACCCCCGCTGCTCCTGGGTCAGCCCCTCCAGGTCTGGGTCTACAAGTCGCTGGTCATGCTCGTCGTCGCCTGCCCCTGTGCCCTGGCCATCTCCACTCCCGTCGCCATGGTCTCCGCCATCTCCAGTGCGAGCGTGAATGGCGTGCTCGTCAAGGGGAGCACCTTCATTGAGCAGGTCAGCCGGACAAAAGCCTTCGCCTTCGACAAGACGGGCACCGTCACTCGGGGGGAGCTCGGCGTCACCGATGTGGTCTCGTTCACCGTGCCCGAGAGGGAGGTCCTGAGGCTGGCCGTGGCGTTGGAGGCGAAGGCGGAGCACCCCATCGCGCGGGCGATCCAGGAAAGGGCGGAGGCCGAGGGGGTCGAGGTGGAGGAGACGACGGATTTCAGGGCCTTCGTGGGGAGGGGCGTGGAGGCGTGCGTGGATGACACCACCTGCTGCGTCGGGAACATGCGGCTTTTCGAGGAGCTGGGCATCCCCGTCGTGAACGGCGTCGTCGACGAGCTTGAGGGGCAGGGCAAGACGGTTGTACTCGTCTCTCAGGACGGCTGCACCGTTGGAGCGATTGCCCTCATGGATCGACTGCGTGCGGGGGCGGTGGAGGTGGTCTCAGAGCTGAAGGGCATGGGCGTCCACGTGGAGATGCTGACCGGGGACAATGAGGTCACCGCTAGGGCCATATCCGATAAGCTAGGCTTGGACGGTTTCTCGGCTAATCTTCTCCCCGAGGAGAAGGTGGCAGCCATCGAGGAGCTCCGTGAGCGGTTTGGCACCGTGGCTATGGTCGGTGACGGGGTCAACGATGCGCCTGCGTTGGCGGCTGCGGATGTGGGGATCGCGATGGGGGCGATCGGGAGCGATGTGGCGTTGGAGACGGCGGACGTGGCGCTGATGGAGGATGAGCTGGGGAGGATCGTCTACCTGGTGAGGCTGAGCGGGGCGACCATGGGCAGGATCAGGGAGAACATCGCGGCCTCCATCCTGGTTAAGCTGGGGGTGGCTGCGCTCGCCTTCTTCGGGTTTGCGAGCCTGTGGATGGCCGTGGCTGTGGGGGATATGGGGCTGAGCCTTGGGGTAATCCTGAACTCACTGAGGCTGGGAAGCATCCAGGCTCGGACCTACGGCGTGGATGAGAGCGCTTGATTTAGGTTTAATATTATATAGCCCTGGGGCCCTATTTTTAACCATGATTCCTGAGACTTTTACCATTGTCCTAGCTACTTTCGTCGTGAGCCTGTTCTCGCTTAGCGGCATATTTACGCTGTCGCTTAATGAGAAGCGCCTCCACTCCATACTGTTCTTCCTACTGGCGTTCTCGGCGGGTTCCATCTTCGGTGCGGCTATGTTCGAACTTCTTCCCGAGGCGGTGGAGTTGGTGGAGGGACGCGTGGTGTTTCTCTACATCTCGTTCGGGTATCTGGCGTTCTACTTCCTTGAGAGGTTCATCTACTGGTATCACGGTCACGGGCATCACGAGGATATGGAGGAGTTCGAGGCGGAGGAGGCGAGGGGCTTCGCGTACCTGAACCTGCTGGGCGATGGCATCCATAACTTCATCGACGGGATGGTCATCGCGGCGAGTTACGCAGTGAGCTTCCAGGTTGGGTTGGTGGCCACCATCGCGGTGATCTTCCATGAGCTCCCCCAGGAGATGGGAGACTACGGGATCCTAATATACGCGGGTTTCGACAGGGTCAGGGCCCTCACGCTAAACTTCGTGGTTGCCCTCTCTGTGGTTGGGGGCGGGATCTTCGCCACCTTCTTCCTTGAGACCGTGGAGGCGTTGAGCGGAATCTTGATCTCGTTCTCTGCCGGCGCGTTCCTGTATCTCGCGGCGTCTGAGCTCGTGCCCGAGCTTCAGCATGAGAGGGATTTCAGGAGGTCGTTGATCCAGTTCGTGGTGTTCATCCTGGGGATGGCGCTGATCTACTCCCTTGGGCTGATCTTCCCCCACGAATAGCATTGCGTCTTGTTTGGCTTAGGATTGCAGTTTTGCATCGGTAGGAGCACGGTTATGTGCTATTTCGGATCGGAGGGGTTTTCACTCTTTGAGGGTGTGCCCCCTTCCGCTTATGTATTAAATAATAGATGATAGCACCCTTCCTCGTGAAGCACGGCCACAAGGTCATCATAATCAACGTCATCTCGTTCGCCATATACTTCGGAGTCTCGACGCTCCTGGGAGCCTACACCTCAATGGGGAGTGTTATGTCGTCGGTCGCTGGCTTCGTGGCGGCGATCGTCGTCCACGAGATCCTGCTGATCATGAACAGGCGTCCGCCAGAGGATGAACCTGCGGCCTCGGAACTAGATGATGTAACGGATGAAGGCGCAGGTTAGCTGTTCGCCCGCCTCATCTCTCCCCCGTTGTCACGTACTCTATTATCTGGGAGGCTGACATGTCCTTCAGCCCAATCGTCTCAGCCGTGGCAGCCTCACCCCAGTAGTCCGTCCCTATTACAAGCTGGGCCAGGCTCACCATGGTGTCGATGGCCGGCGTGGGGACCCCCAGCTGGTCTCCCAGGGTCGAGATGAAGACGAATCCGTACATGAGGTCCTCACCGAAGGCCGTCCTGGCGGCGAAGTCGTCCAGGCTCAGCCCCGGCCTCCACGACCTATGGGACGCGAAGGTGCTGTAGACCTCGTACATCGTCTCCCCCTCGACGCCGTACTGTCCGTACTCCATCTTCAGGACCTCGGGCTTGGGGAGAAGTTCGAGGCCCAGGGCCTTCCCCACAGCCATCCTCTCCTTGTCGACGGCGTCCATGACGGCAGCCACCTTGGGGGTCATCAGCGTCCCATAGAACTCTAGGTCCCCGCCTGTCGTCTCCCAGAGCCCCGTGTTCAGGAGGGCCGGCGGGACGTGGACCTGCAGGTTCGGGTTAGTGAGGCTCGTGTCCAGGACGTTCCTCGCCGCCTCGCAGTTGGGGAAGAACTCCTTGACGACCTTCATCATCTCGGGAGTATCGGTGCTTGGCATCGCCGCAGCCCAGAGATGGGCCTTGACTCCGAAGACGTGCATGACGCCCGGCTCGACGGGCTTCACGAAGTAGGGGAGGATCGCCCCCTCCCCCAGGATGGCTCCCGCGGGGGCCGTATCCTTGAACATCCCGTAGGTTCTCAGCGCGGAGAGGTAGGACGACCAGTTTAGCAGCACCTGACCGGGCTCAAGGTGTTTCGCAGCCTCTCCTATGAACCTCTCAGCGCCGTACGCCCTGATGGTGAGGAATACGGCGTCAGCCCCGTCCACCGCCTCGGCCATGTCCGTCGTGATCACATCGGGCTCGACGCGACCTTCAAGATATCCTGTCGCCTCGACGCTCCCCCGCTCCTCCACCGCCCTCAGGTTCCGATCGTACTCCGGGAAGTCGAACAGGTTCACCTTGAACCCCTTGAGGCCGAGGTCCACGGCCATGGTCATTCCCCCGGACCCGCAGCCTAGCACAGCAGCCCGTTTCACGCTCACGTCACATTCCTCCTTAACACGATGTAATAGGGTATGAACAGTCTTAAGAGATCTATCATATTGGAACTAGAAGGGAAGAATCAGAATATGATATGTATCAATAAGGTCTAACTTGCATGTGCATCCGATTCTTAAGGTATAAATTTTAACCCCCACACACACATCTGAGGTATGAAAGTGAGGAGAGATAGAGATTGTCTTCCGATTTAGAATATAGATATGTTAGGACGAATGATGTTCCGGGTGGCTTATTTATGGTCACTAAAAATGGAAAAAAGCCGTTCATGCCTTCTATGAGGGAGTGTAAATCTATTCCTCTTCATTATTCTGATAATGTAGTTGATATTGGAGCGTATATGGGACAGTATAGTATTCGCTGTGCTAGGTTTCCTGTAAATAAAGTGACAGCGTATGAGCCCACTCCTTTATCGTATCAGATATTAACCAAGTTGAAGCTCCCTAATTTCACGCCGATAAATGCTGCTATAGTTGGAAATGATAGAGAAGAAGCTACATTACATATTTCGTCGGGTATAGGGGCCGCGAATAGCACCACGTTATCGTTGCGCGCGCGCGCAGCGATTACTGTTCCCGCAGTAAAATATTCTGATGCGATCAAAGATGCTACTATTGTGAAGATTGATGTTGAGGGCGGGGAGTATAATTTTCATATTGAGGATAATTTTCCAGATTCTCTTAGAGC
>JAUWBQ010000037.1 GCA_030601645.1 Candidatus Bathyarchaeota archaeon
GTCTCGTCCTCGTATCAGCATGAGAGATACCCGCCGTCCAGGTATCGGAGGTACAGGTGGGGGTCGGGGAGGACCAGGATCGAGACCTTCAACGAGTTCAGCATGGCGGAGGGAGAGGCGTTCATCCTCGGGGCGGGAGAGGTCCTGGAGCTGGACATCCGCAAGTACAGCCTCACGGCGGACATGGCCCGCATCCACCCCATGGTGGAGGAGGTGGAGGTCGATCTGTCCGAGGTGGAGGGGCAGGGCTTCTACGTCGCCGCCGAGAGCCACGGCATCCAGGAGGCAAAGGAGTTCCTCTCCGGGATAGATGAGAAGATCGAGAGCCAGGAGTACGAGGGGGCCTACGTGGACCTCCGGCAGGCGTACCTGAAGCTGCTGAGCGTCAGGGGCAGGCTGGAGGCCGCAGTCTATGAGGCGGGCGTCTCGCTCAAAATCCTCATGGTGTTCACCGCCGTCACGTCGGTGGCCCTGGGGGCGTTGCTGGCCGCCAACGGCATTCTCAAGCTTCTCCTGACATTGGGCTCATTCGGGTCCATGATACTCTACCTGAGGCAGGTGTTTCCCGGGAGCGCCGTGATCGAGCCCGGCAGCTTCACATCCATGGCAGCCGCCTCGCTGCTGGGGGCCCTGCTCGTCTTGAGCCTGCTGCCCAGGGTGCTGGGCGATGCGGTGGGCGAAGGCGGCATGGCGAGGGTGGGAGCCCTCGTGGCCGTCTTCTCCATGGGGACCAGGAGCCTCAGGAGGAGGAAGCTGCGCTCCCTGTTCACGTTCGCAACCATACTGACCCTCACCATGAGCTTCGTGGCCCTCACATCGCTCTCCACCAGCTACGGGCTGATATACAACAGATACGGCAACGACAGGCCAGACACGGAAGGGATCATGGTGAGGATGCCGTTCTACCCCCCCAACAGCGAGTTCGAGAAGGGGGTGTTCTCCCCCATCATCGCCGCGACGATCGAGTGGGCATGGGGGAACGAGGGGGTCGTCAACGTGGCGGAGCTGGCCAAGAGCATCCCGAGCCTCAGACCCTACGGGAGGATCGGGGAGTGGCCCATCTTCGGCGTGATCGGGATCCAGCCCGATGTGGAGCCCTTGATGTCCCTCATCGACGGCGCCGTCGTGGAGGGGGAGTTCCTCAGGGAGGAGGGAGATTGCCTACTCCACAGGTACATGCGTAACAACGCGCGCTTGGAAGTGGGGGATCAGATAGTCGTCAAAGGGGTCCCCCTGAGGATCGCCGGCTTCTTCGGGAACATCGGGAGGATCGCCGACGTGGACGGGGTGACGATCCTGCCCGACTACCAGGTCCTCGTGAGCCCCGATCCGCCCACCATCGAGGTGCGGGTCTGCAACGAGGACGCGGTGGTCATCACCACCCTTGAGACGGCCCTCCTCATCGATAGGGTCATCGTCTCCAGGATAGACGTGGGGCTCGAGCCCGGGGCAGACCTCGAGACTATAGGGAAGAGCATGGCCCTCTCCAGGGAGTTCAGGGTCTGGATCTCCGAGGGCGGGGAGTCCCACATCGCCTACATGGGGAGCCAGATCAGCGGGAAGGGCTTCCCCATCCTCGTTCCCTGGGCCATAGTGATCCTCAACGTGGTGACCACGATGCTTAACTCCATGTTCGAGCGGCGCAGGGAGATAGACATCCTCTCCAGCATCGGACTGAACCCGATGCACATAGCAGGGGTCTTCCTGGCGGAGGCCTCCATCCTCGGGGTCACCGGGGGGAGCATCGGATACCTCATGGGGCTGGGCCTCTACCCCGTGATGAAGAACATGGCCTGGGCCCCAGTCGTCAGCCAGAAGGTCTCGGCCGTCTGGCTCGTCGCAAGCCTCGGGATAGCGGTGGCCTCGGTCGTCTTTGGATCCATAGTGGCGCTGGTGTGGTCGGTGGGGCTGACGCCCTCCCTCACCAGGAGATGGAACCTCGGAGATCAGGAGACCGGAGAAAGGACCGCATGGGAGACGAGGCTGCCGGTCAGGATCGCCGATGAGAGTCTCGAGGAGTTCCTGTCCTATGTCATGGACTACTTCAAGAGGTTCTCGAGCCTGGACTCCATACCCAGGATTAGCTTTGTTAAGCTGGTGAAAGAGGGGGATGCGAGGGTGATGTCGTTCATCTACTGTGAGATGGGCTCCAGCATACACGTCAAGAGGACCGAGAACGTCATGACCCTGGCCCGGGACGAGGAGGGCGTCTACGCCCCCACGATGGCTTCGAGGGGGGATAGGGACGCAGCCAGGACGACCAGGGCTTTCATCAGGAAGATCGTGATCCGGTGGTCGACGGAACAGGGCAGGAAAGCCCGGTAGGCTGCAACGGGTTCTCTTTACCAATGCGTACACGGGAAAGCGGCCGGTGTGCCAGCTGTCACCCATCTCCCGTTCGCGGCGGCATCCCGTTGAGTGGGATTAATGGGGATGATGCGGAATGGGCGGATCGAGTTCCGCGCAACGTTTATCTCTGCGTACACATATGGGTACATATGACTTCCAAGAACATATCCATAACCGAGGATGTCTACAGGCTGCTCTCGAGGATGAAGCTGGAGGGGGAGAGCTTCTCCAATGTAATCAGGCGCCTGGCGAGGCGTCGAAGCCTGGCCGACAGTGCGAGCCTCTGGTCCGAGCTGCCAGAGGAGGAGCTGGAGGCCTTCGCCGAGAGCCTTCGAGACCTCAGAGGCAGGGCTCGTGAGTCGCTGGGGGCGAAGGACCTTGAGGGTCGTTGACACAACTTTCATCATCGGCCTCCTCAGGGGAGACCCCGGGACCGTCGAGAAGGCGAGGGAGCTGGACGGGGAGGGGGGCGCCGCCACGACGGTCATCAACGTGTTCGAGGTCTCCTACGGCGTGTACCGGAGCATGACGGACGTCGACAGGAGGTTGGAGGAGGCCCGGCGGGTCTTCTCGAACCTCGAAGTGTTCCCGCTGGACTCTAGGGCGGCGGTTAAGGCGGCTGAGATCGCGGCAACTCTGGACAGGGAGGGCAGGGGCGTCGACCCCTTCGATGCGCTCGTGGCTGGTATCGCCCTTGTCAACGGCGCGGAGCGTATCGTCACGAGGAACGTAGCCCACTTCGAGAGGGTGCCCGGTCTGATCGTCGAGGAGCACTGAGCCGCATCCATCCCTCAGCCTCATTCCTCTAGAAGGGGGGTCTGGCGGGGGAACTGGTTCCCCCCCAGCGGGCTCATTTAATGATTAATATCTCAGTGAATCCGCTCGGTTCCACAGTTGAATCGTGCATGCGCTGTGTTGCCTGCTCTCTTTGGCAGTGTGTGGTGGCCCTGTGGGCAGGTTGGGGGGGGTTCTCCCAACCGTTAAATCATCTTCGACCTTCATATATTATTTCATAACGCTTAAACGATTGTTCTGCTATTATTTTTTGGCTCATTATGTCTGAAACACCAGCAAAAATATATATAAATCTGAAAGAGGGAATAATCGAAATTGAAGGTTCAGAAGAATTTGTTGAAAAAATATTAAACGATCATAAATATTTATTCTCCGATAAAACTACGACAGTAACTAAGAGTACTTCAGAAAAACCTAAAACTATAAAAAGAGCCGTAAAAACAGTAAAAGAATCCAAAGCCAGAAAAAAGACTGTTTTAGAATCGTTAACAGCAATCGATTTAGATTTAAGTGGAACCGATAAATATCCCACTCTAAAGGACTTTTATTTGGAGAAGAAGCCAAAAAGTTACATGGAAAAGACCTGTGTATTCATATATTATATAGAAGAAAATTTGGGATTAACGCCAGTGACTCCAGGCCATCTCTTGACATGTTATAGGGCTGTAGGTTCAAGAATCCCCGCCAAATTGGGACAATCGATTTTAGATTCAAAATACAAAGGTTGGGTTACAGCAGAATCGGGTATAAACGGTGGATCACTTAGCCATATTGGGACAAACCTCGTAGAACTTGATTTACCAAGGAAGAAAAATGATTGAAGAACTTCGAAATAATTTGTATTCTAATCTACCTAACCCCTTAGTTGATAAGTTATTAGATTGCTATGTGAAGACGAAAGAAGATTTCTACCTTAGTAACTATCGTTCAGCCTCAATCGAGGCTGGTAGGTTTTCAGAGGTCGGTTTACGAATAATACAAAATGAGATTGACGGTACATATACAAGACTTGGAAGGCGATTACCAACTTTTCATGATGAAGTCTTTAGATTTGGTAACACTGGAGGACATTCAGACACATTAAGATTCCACATCCCTAGGACATTAGAGGTGATCCACGATATCCGTAACAAGAGAGACGTAAGTCATCCAATTGCTGAATTAGACGCTAATTATTCGGATGCAACCCTTGCTCTCTATGCTTCATCTTGGGTTCTTGTCGAATTGATACGTCTATATTACACTGGCGATATAGACAGGGCTCAACAAATTGTTAACGAAGTAGTAAGATTTCAGATACCAATTATTCAAGATTTTGTTGGTTTCTTGAAGGTACTCGACCCCAAGCTAGCTCTTTGGAAAAAAATACTTCTATGGGCATTACATCGTAGAAATGAGGGAATAACAATCGAACAGATTCAAGAATGGACTAAAGGTCGTAGCCCACGATATTATATCAATCGAATTTTAGATGAATTAGAACATGAAAAAGCGTTTTTACATGCACAGGGTGAGAGATATTATATTACAAATCCAGGAATTTTGATTGTATCTAGAGAAGTGCCACTCGTTATCTCAGACATGTAATGTGTTTACAACTCATCTTAAAATGCGCGCGCGAGGATAAGAGTTGGGATGAAGAACACATCCACGAAGCAGCCCAATGTTTCTCTGTTCGTACAGGGGGTTCAGTTCATGGTTCCTCTTGGGGTGTTTCGTTGTCATACGGCGAGTGGGCAGTTCTCATGTGTATGCCTACGTAATGTTAATTTACATTGAAATGAAGGATATCCAGGAGGTCTATCGTGCAGAGTCTGAGATCGTTTATTATTCTTATTTTGCTTACAGCCATCTTAGCACTTACAGCACTATTTTCCCCTTTCGGGCTCAGAGGCATTCTTCTTTCCAGCATCCTATCTATTGACGCATTAATTTTAGTCATATATGCTGTATCTCAACGGTACTACAAACCACGAATCACCCTGATAGTTGGGGGTCAGCAAAGTGGTACTCCAATACCTGTGCCGTCAAACGAAGGTTCAATTTGGCTCGGTATCACTACAGATTTGAAAAAAGACATCTCTCTGGAAGAGATAAGAGTTGAGTATGATGATGGCCTCTTGGATATTTCATTGAAAAAAGAACTCGCTACAGAAGAAGTGTGGGCTAAGGCACAAACAGGAACTGTAAATATGACCGTACAAGAATATTTTGATGAAAATGAAGAATTGCCCCTTAAAGAATATGGGCGAGTAACGATAGAACACTCTCTCAATCACAGTCATCCTGTTTCACTGGTTCTTTCAAGCCTACCGAAAGTGAAAGCGGACTTCATCCACGTTTACGCACTTGGATATAAATCCACACAAGATGAGTTTTCTTTCATAGTGAGGGTGTTCTCAAAGCTCGAAGAATACGAAATAGGTCCTCCGTGGAACATGTTTAGTTTTGGCTCTCATCGACACACCCAATCTATTTCATTTAAAGTGGACTCCGATCTCGATCTTGATGATTCGCAGAGGCATTCTAGATACAGATTTTTACTAGGTCCAGGAAAAACAATGATGATTCGTAATATTTCCCAATAGAGATGACAACCCAGTTTGCAGGATAAGTGTATAGTATAGAATCCGACCCGAGGATATGAACACATAGATATAATGATAGGGGTTCACATCCTACCCCACGAATCCGACCTTTGCGCGCGCGAAGTATTATCGGAGCATTGTCGATTCTATAAGGCGTAGTAAAAGAAAAGGGGAGAATGTAATATGGGTTACTTCCTCTTCCTGAGCACCTTCCGCCCCTCATAGTCAGACACATACTCGAATCCCGACTCAAGCAGCACAGTGAACTCCTCGATTGATGAGGCGATCTTCACCGCCCAGTCATCCTCGCCCATATCAATGAGTTGAGTGTATCTCAGGGTGGTAGCGATTTTCCTGTGGCACATCTGGGCTTTAACGTATAGTATGTCCTTGGTGTCATGATATAGTTTCGTGGCGAAGAAGTGACGTAAGTCATAGAGGCGGATAGTTCTGATTGAGGGATCTTCCAGTTTCCTTGCGACCTTGTTCCGAATATACCTGAACGACTTTGCGTATTATGCCGAGTTCTGCGTGAACAGCCTCTGGTTACTATTCAAGTGGTTGATGTGAATGTGCACCTTGAGCATGTTCAGGGTCTTCGTCTTGATCCTGAGCGCCCTCGGGGCTCCATGTTTAGCCGTATTAGGATATAGGACTCCCTTCTCAAGGTCAACGTCCTTGACCTTCAGGGCGAGTAACTCCACAGGTCTGAGACCCGTTTCCTTGCTGATGCTGAGCTTCACCGCAAGCCTCGGTCTCGACGCCGCTATGAGCATGTCAATGGTTTTTTCGCTGGGAATCTTCGGGAGTCTCTCCCTAGCATAGTATCTTGGACGTTTCCAAGTGAGTTCATTCAACTTGAGATAGTGCTCGTATGCGTAGCAGAGATTCCGCTTGTAAGAATCCGCTACATCCATATCCGCAATGAATGCCTTCACGGTCTCGGAATCACTTAACCCGCAACCTTTCTCCAGCACACTGAGGGCTTTCCTCACGAAGTTTATCGTGTGCTCTGAGTATCCCTGCTTCTTCAGGTGCCATAGAACACCGAACACCTCGCTTTTGGTGGTATTCAGTGTGGTTTGGTCGGTGTGCCGACTGTTATCATCTTCAAGGAAGCTGCCTGGCGTGTTGGTTTTGCTCTGTCTTTTCTCGTGATGGCCTCTCCATGAGAGTCTCAGGGTTGATGCGAAAAAAAGTAAGGGATAAAAGTAAGGAGTTCCTTACCACTATGTGATGCATGAATGGAAGTGAGCGTCGGCACGGTAACATCTAAGGGGCAGGTGACCATCCCCAAGGAGATAAGGGAGACCCTCGGGGTCATCGAGGGGGACAAGCTGATATTCCTCATCGAGGGTGACAGGGTGATCATGAGGAAGGTCGGCTCCGAGAGGCTCTCCGACATCTTGAGCAGGCGGAAGCCGTGGGAGGAGAAGGGTCTCGACTTCCAGAGGAGGCTGCGAGAGGAATGGCACAGAGGGTGATCATCGACACCAACGTGTTCCTCAACGTCATCAACAGGGAGGAGCCCCACTTCGGCCCCTCAAAGGAGCTCCTCGACCTCGTGGACGCGGGGGAGGTCAAGGCGGTTGTCTCGGTGATAACCATCGCGGAGCTTTCCACAGGGTTCTACCTCATGGGGGACGAGAGGGGGAGGCGGGAGTTCCTCCTCCACGTCATGTCCTCCGAGGGCTACAAGGTTGCACCCGTGGACGTGGGCGTCGCAGACTCGGCCGGCAGAATCAGGGCTGAGACGGGGCTCAGGCTACCGGACTCGATCATCGTGTCGTCCGGCCTCAAGGAGCGCGTGGACCTGATAGTGACCCAGGACGAGGGGTTCAAGGCGGCGGAAGAGTACATAACGTCGGCTACCCCGGAAGAGATGGTGCTGGGTTTACAATAGTTGAGAGAAGTTGGTCGGTGTGCCGGCCGTAACCCACCTCCTGTTCATGGCGGCATCCAGCTACACGGGCTACCCGGGCGCGCGATGGCGCCGAGAAGATAGATTGGAAGGTCCCATCACCCTTCGGCTCTAGACGATGATGACTAAAGTATTATTCATCTTTCACACAAAATAGCCTCGTGGACCAACGCGAAACGAAGATACGGGAGATCCAAGAGAAGATCGGAAGAGCCGTAAACGGTGATAATTGGAACGAAATAAACGAGGAGCTGACCGAGAAGAGGATCGGCTGGTACGAGAAAAATAAGGGTGATCTCGCCCTAGAAGGAAGCGAGGTGAGGAAAGCCTACACCCTGTTCCTCCTAGAGTACCTGAAGATCGATCCCGGGGAGGTCCCGATCGTACACGAGGACGAGACCCGGATCGTTTGGAGATCGGCCAACTGGTGCCCCGTCGTCGAGGCCTGCGAGAGGGGGGGATTAGACACAAGGGAGGTCTGCAAGAAGGGCTGGGAGAGCTCCGTGCAGGCCATGATCGAAAGGATCAACCCGAGGTTGAGGTTCTCAAGAAACTATGATAGGATCAGGCCACACTCTGATTATTGTGAGGAGGCGATCGAGCTCATCGTATGATCGACTCAAAGGAGAGCTCGGGGATGCCTCCTCCCAACCATTCAGTGTGTGCGCGTAGCGTAGAAGCGCATGCCATTAAGGTCTCCACCTACGGGATGTGATCCAATACTCGGAGCATCTCGACCAGTTCACCGTTCCTCCAGCGCACCATGCGCGCAGCGAGCAAGTTAATTCAGCGAATTCAGGACAAAGGCATTCACACGAAGCAGTGACCCCCCCGGGAACCCTTATGATATGCTACCAGTCATAAGGGATGGTCGGTGTGCCGGCCGTAACCCACCTTCTGTTCATGGCGGCATCCAGCTATACGGGCTACCCGGGTCCTCCTGCAGGTCGTCGATGGACCCCTATTCGCCCTTTCACCCCGCTGGGTCGGCCGTCTCACCCGATCCAAGGGCGCCCTCAACCCTACACAGGCATCATCGCAGTGCCCTTGGAGGTCTCGTCTCTGTCCGTTGCCAGGGGTCTCCCCCTACGCCTCGCGGCGTCGCGGTCCTGCGCGGTGGATGGAGTTTCCTCAGGCCATGGGCCCGGCAGCCGCCCACCGGCTCACCGACCAAGAACCCCTACACAGCCCCCATCTATAATCTTTACTCACCAACTAGGGGATACTCAGATCCGACATGATTGGATCCATGGCGCCCCGGCCTTGTATAGATGGAGGGAGCCCCCCTCCTAACCCTCCAGGCTCTCCCAGAACTCCTCGGAGGAAGCCTCATCTGGCCCCCTGTTGAAGGGGCAGTCCGAGATGCAGGTGCTGCAGGCCGTCCCGTTGTCGCACCAGTAGACGTAGCACCTCTCCCCGTCCACGTACCACTTCCGGGCGCCCGGGCTGCTGCTCTTGCACGCCGGCTCCCAGCCGGGCTCCCCCTCGAAGCTGATGGCGTCCACCGCGCAGGCCTTCGCGCAGAGCCTGCACCCCTTGCAGAACTCGGTGACCCCGAAGTCTACCGGCCCGTCGGCCTCCAGGGGCAAATCGGTGTAGACCTTGCAGATCCTCACCCGGGGCCCGTACTCGGGGGTGATGAGCAGCCCGTTCCTCCCCAGCTGACCCAGGCCCGCGTCGATGGCCAGGGGTATGCTCAGACCCGTGTCGTTCCCACAGGGAATGGCCGTGTAGCCCAGGTTCCTTATGAACTCGGCGAGGCTGGAGGCCGCGAAGGCCATCCTCGAGTACGCCAGGCCGGTGACGGCCGCGGCCGGGCACTCCGGGGAGGTGGCGATCGCCAGCTCGTCCATCTCGATGGCCATCACAACGGCGTATCTCACCCCCTCGGGGAAAACTATCGGCTCCAGATCCCGCCTCCGGTTGGCATACAGCCACCTCCGGTCCAGCTCGGTCGCCCCCACCAGATCCGCGCCGAAGAAGCGGGCCGCCTTCTTGACCCTGCCCGTCATCTCGGAGACATCCTCCACATCGACCTGCTCCCTGTACCACCGAGCCCCCATCAGGCTGGGCCCCCAGGGCCTCGCGAGGCGCTCCCAGCTGAAGGCCTCGGTCCAGACATCGTGGACCGTCCACGAAGCCTCTGCGAGGGCGTAGTCGACCCGGGTGTACCCCGGCTTCACCTCGGCGATGTTCCTGAGGCCCTGCTCCTCCTCGGTCCTCCCATATCCCTCCCAGCGGGGGTCGTCGCTGATGCGATTGAATATGAGGTTGCGCTGATCGTATCTCTTGAGCCTCTCAGCGTCGATCTCGTAGGGAGGCTCATCAACCCTGCTCACCCTGATCCCTCTCCTGGGACTGGTCTTTTCCTTTCTGAAGGCCATCCTTCGGAACCCTACTTATGGAAGGATTTTTGAGTTAAAACGGTTTATGGGGGACATAATCGAGAATAATTCGTTTAAAAACGAGTCAAGGAGAGAAGGGCACCATCCTTAAATCCCCACGCCCCCGAAACCAGAGCGATGAAGATCCTCGAGGCGACCGACGACGCCATCAAGGAGGCCGCCGCCGTCATCAGGGCAGGGGGCGTCGTCATCTACCCCACGGAGACCGTCTACGGCCTGGGCTGCGCCCCCCAGATCCCCGAGGCTGCGAAGAAGCTCTGCTTCATAAAGGGCCGGGCGGAAAAGCCCCTTCCCCTGGTATGCTCGGATATGGAGGCTGCGAGGCGTATCGTCGAGTTCAACCCGGCCGCCGAGAGGCTCGCCGAGGAGTTCTGGCCGGGCCCCCTGATGCTCGTCCTCCCCGCCAGTGTCGAGTACTCCATCTGGGTCACCCACGGCGCCAAGACCCTTGGGTTAAGGGTCCCGGGCCACGACGTCTCCAGAAGGTTGGCGGAACTCTCGGGCGGCGTCATAGTGAGCACCAGCGCCAACAGGTCCGGGGAGAAGCATCACACATCCGCCCTCGGGGCGGCGGAGCAGCTAGGGGAGGAGGTCGACCTCGTCCTCGACGGAGGCATGACCCCCATCGCCGAGCCCTCCACGGTCCTGGACCTCAGCGGAGAGCAGGCCTGGATCCTCAGGAAGGGCCCCATAACGGCCGAGCAGATCAGGAAGGCCCTCTCGGGCTAGAGCCTCCAGCCCTCGGGGACCAGCTTCGCTATGTTCCGTCGGATCGGGGCGCCCACCGCGGCGGCCACCGGCTCGCACTTGGTCCTGAGCAGGAACAGGGTGGGACAGGGGGCGTCGTACTCTGTGAGGGTCTCCCAGTTGGCCATCCCCTTGGAGAGGATGATGTCAGCGGAGCCGTAGGCCTTCAGGAACTCTTCGGAGGACTCTTGAAGGTTTATGCCGACGGCGTCGGTTCCGGTGGTGATCACCCGGTCTGCCTCGTCCATCATCCCCACCTGCTCCGCGTCCGTCAACAATGCGTCGTTAAGGCTCGCCCCGCCCTTCACCGCCACCGTCACCCGGCAGCCCAGCCCCCGGAGCTCCCGGACCACCAGCCTGTCGAAGACTATCTCCCCCGCGTTGTCCGTGAGGAAAAGCAGGCTCACACCCGGACCCAGGAGGGCCTTGAACTCTTCTAGATCATCGATGTAAAAGTCCTCCTCGTCTAGGCGGGAGAAGACCTCGGCGAAATCCGGGCTATGGCCGGGCACATCGTACTCGATGACGTTCCCCAGGCAGGCGATCAGGCTGGCCGCCCTGAGGTGCTCCCCGGCGGGCTTGGCCTCCACGAGGCTCTCCAAGTCCGGTAGCATCTCCAGGGCTGCTTCGTTGGCCTCCCGCTTGAGGCCCAGGTAGGGGTCTGGGCATCCCGTGAGCCGGTGGATGATCCTGTCCCGCTTGGATCCGATGACGGCCGCCACGGCGTCCTCGTTGAACTCTTCGGCCAGGAGCTTCAGGAGAGCCTCCACCGTCTCCCGCCTCATGTCCTCGTCGTCCGTCGACCTGACGATCTGCAGGTAGCCTCTGTGGAGGAGGCAGAAGCCGCAGCGCGCGCCCACCTTCATCGGAAAACCTCAGAGGCATGATGGACCGTCAATATAAAAAAGATGGGGTCACCCAGTATCCCCTGATCTATCCTTTGATCCGAGAATTCAACCTCCTGGCCACTTCCGAGGTCTGGAACGAGAGCGCGGCCTGCAGCGAGCTCTGGATGCTCCTGAGGGCC
>JAUWBQ010000176.1 GCA_030601645.1 Candidatus Bathyarchaeota archaeon
ACACGCGCAAACAGTAAAAACCTGTTGGACTCTACCCTAGTGCATGCGAGATTACGAGGAGAAGCTGAAGAGGATCATAGAGGAGCGCGGAATCGACGCCGAGCACCTCTCCTTCGACAAGTATTGCCGAAGCGTCGCAGAAGCGGCGAAGACCGTGGGCGCAGAGCCTGAGGACTTCGTCAAGAGCATCTGCATGGTGGACGGGGACGGCGGCGTCATAGTGGCCATCGTGAAGGGCGAGGACAGGGCCAGCACGAGCCGCGTAGCCAAGGCGCTTGGCACCGAGAGGCCCCGGGTCGCCTCCCCGGATGAGATCCTGGGTCTCACCGGCTTCCCTGTAGGGGGGACGCCCGGCTTCGGCTTCGACGCCAGGTTCCTCGTGGACCCCCGTGTGCTGGAGAAGGATCGCGTCTACCTCGGCGGGGGCTCGGAACGCTCCCTCGTGAGGATGTCTACAAGAGAGCTCGTGAGGGCCAACGGGGGCAGGGTGGTCAGGGTCAGGAAGTGATCCTACATCAGGCGCGTTTTTTGTGGTCTTCAGACTCTCTCCAGCGAGCGAGACGGGCAACTAGGCTTAATGATAATATCATTGCTCATACCCAAGCAGGCGTCTTGGAAAAAATGTTAAAAGGATAAGATTACGAAAAGGAAGACCGTCTCTCTAACGTGAGAACTCGATCACAGAGACGTTTCCATCTTGGTCGACGGTGCCCTTCCAGCAGAAGGCATTCTCACCCGCGAACTCGATCTCCACGGAGTACACGGGCACACGCACCACGGCGCTGGACACCTCGACGGCCCAACCGCCCTTGGTGTACCGCACCGCGTTCGAGCCGACCCATCCCTCGGGGGTCAGGCTTTCCACGTGCCAGGGCGTCCGTATCTTCGAGGGGTCCCCCAGGTCACCCAGCTCCGGGTAGTTCGAGAGGACATAGGCGAGGGCGGTGTCTCTCCCATACTCGGAGCCCTCGGGGATGTCCGGGGCTCCGGGGTTCTGCGCCGCCATGATTATGACGGCGGGTACGAGGAGGGCCGCGATCAGGCCGACGACCATGCTCATCTTCATCTTCATTCGTTTCACCTCGCCCATAGACGCACAGCCTTTACTATAATACCACGCTTTCGAACAGTTGTTCTAGAACCCAGAACACTCAACATCGCGCTGGATATATAGGCTGCGACTCAAAGTAAACCTTGGGAGACAGCCTAAAGCCTGAGATGAGCCCCAGAGACCTTAGACCGATCACATCGGGAATATTCACCCTCCTCCTAGCATCCCTCCTACCCTCGGCTCCAGCCAACGCCGAAACCCTCGTCTACACGCCCACCACACCCCCAGAGATCACCGAGATGGACTTCCCCGAGAAGTGGAGCCACTTCGACGCCGCATGCACCCTCTGGGTCTTCTGGAGGGAAGACGACACGGTCTACTACACCGACGCCGCCGACACATCCACCTGGGACATAACCACCGGCTACAAAGACTACTACACGCTACCCCACACGCGCCAAGCCATTTCGATCATCGAGGCCCCCCTAACAGCAAAACAGGAACTGCTGGCGAGCCTAGCACTTGCAACCGCCCTTTGCGCGTTCTTCATCTACCTGTACGCCGGCATCAGAGCCAAAAGAGACATATCCAAAAAAACTGGGGTCGACGCCGGATTCAACGGGACTCCCGGACCAGCTCCACCATGCTCATCCTGACGGTCTCCCCCAGCATCCCCACCAGGGAGACGCAGGCCTTGTGGGATGCACCGTCCGTCGTGGGGGTGCACATCGCCGTCGCCCCGTCCGGGATACCCACGTTCGCACAGTTCAGCAGTATCCTGTTGTGGGTGTACTCGTCGTGGAGCACTTCGGGCCTCCTCAGCAGCCTCGCCAGGCACGCCCCGATCCCGTAGCACGCCCAGTTGCTCGAGTTCGCCGGGATGACGATGTCGGCACCGGCGGCGGATATGATACCCTCGCCACACGGGCAGCCGCAGTCCCGGCAGAACTCGTGGTGCCTCTTCAGGATCTCCTCGATGGTGGCGAAGCCGCACTCGTTCCCGTTGTCCCCCGTCGCGATGGTCATAACCCCCCGCTCCTTAGCCGCAAATATGATCTCGTTGAACCTGACGAAGGGCTCCCCCGGGTCGCCGCTGTTCCTCGGCCCTCCAAGGGCCCCGTGGTTGATCCCCACCTTGTTGCAGGAGACCGCCTCCACGGTGATCACAGCCTTCGGGTCGTACTCCTCCATCAACCCCTTGGCAGCCTCCTCGGCCTCTGCCACCGTCATCTCCGGCCACCTGTGCACCATCACCGTGTAGGGCGTCCAGATGCTACCCCTCAGCTCCTCCGCGTCGGTCACCGGTAAAAGCTGGGCCCCGATGCAGGCCTGGGGCACAGCCCTCTCGAACTTGGTCCCCTCCACATAGTCCGTGACTATCACGGGGATCGCCCCCAGGCCCACCACCAGGCTCCGGGCCAGGGCGGCCGCCCCCGGCGGCCCGTCCATCTCGTGACTGTTGGTCACGATGAGCACGTGGTCCCCCCTGCCAACCTCCTCCATCAGCCTCTCGGCCGCCAGCAGCGTCAGGGGTCTCCCGTAGAACTCCCGGGTATCATCGTAGACATCCATCCAGGTGTACCTCAGCTTCGCGGGGCCGCCCCTCCCCTTCCTTAAAACCGCGACAGTGCCGAAGGGCGTCGACACAAGCCTGTCCACGATGTCACCGAAACCGACGATCAACCGCTCCTCCAGATCGCTCAAAACACCCACTATCCCACAATTTGCCCCAAGAGTATTTATTGTTGAGCCCCCGCAGGGGAAACCTCTTAACCTTCCTGGGATAGTGATCTGCGGTGTCTCAATGCCACTAGTGGAGATAAAATGGTTCAAAGGTAGGGACGACGCCACCAAGGCGAAGACCATCGAGCTTGTGACCAAAGCCATCTGCGAGGGGTGCGGATGCTCCCCGGAGGTCGTCACTGTAATCATCCAGGACGTCCCCAAGACCCAGTGGGGCAGGGGCGGAAAGCCCTACGGCTAGGAAGCAGAACTATCATCATCTTTTTTTGTCATGCTTCAGAACAGACATAGCCTGTCTTCCATACCGCTATCCCTGCGCAGGGCTGGGGAGAAGAGGCAGATTACCATAGCCGCATAACTCAAAAGGGATAATAAAACAATAACAGATCGACTGATCACCATGAGCGTAGAAGAGATGAGATGGGATCTATCTCAGCTGGTCGAGAGCGGGGACCCGGCGTCTGTAAGGCGGACGCTGGAGTCCATGGTGGCTGAGGCTGATAAGATCCGGGAGAAGTATCACGGTAAGATCGTTAGCTTGGACGCCGAGGGCCTCCTGGAGCTTCTGGAGCTTAACGACTCCATGACCCTCAAGTACGGGGGCGTGACCCTCTACTGCAGGCTGCTCTACTCGGCCAACGCCCTCGACGACACCGCCAAGCAGCTCAACGACGCCTCCCGCACCTCCATCATGAAGAGGGACCAGACCCTGGCCTTCGTCGACATCGACATGGGAAAGCTCCTAGCAAGCAACCTCGCCCTAGTCGAGGACCCCGTCCTAGCGGAGTACAAGCACTACCTAGAGAGGATCCTGAGGAACGTGCCCCACATGCTCTCGGACAAGGAGGAGCAGCTGGTCCTCGCCAAGGACAAGAACGGCGTCTACGCATGGCAGCAGCTCCAGAACGACTGGCTCTCCACCCGGACATACGAGATCGAGGTGGAAGGCGAGAAGAAGACGATGCCCTACGGGGAGATCATCGGCCTCTACCAGAACCCAGACCGCGA
>JAUWBQ010000217.1 GCA_030601645.1 Candidatus Bathyarchaeota archaeon
TTTTTTTTATCTAATACGAGGGGAAGTTGTTTGGACGTATCTATTTACTTATCCACTAATGTTTGCCATCGCTCATCTCGTAAGTGCCAATCTCCGTGAGAGGCGAGAAGCCAAGAAAGAAGAGAATGGCCAGCTTTCTAGTAAGTTTTAAGCGGTGATGCGCCCCCGCAGAACCATCGCGCGAGATGGTATACGGGTCCCTGAAAACACGTAAATGCCTGCTGTTTCGTACGGATACCTCCGGACCCGCCATGTCTTCTCATGGCACGCATTCACTTCGCGCGCGCAATACGAGTCCACGTGCTAATTCAGAAATAGTATTTTGAATTAGGAAATGAAGCGATACCAAGTTTTTTAGAGCAAGATAACCATCAAAATGTATGTCAATCATGAACATAATGCAATTAATAACAAGGATCGAGACTCCTGAGCCTTGGGGTGAGGGTGAGAAGATTCCTTGGAACGACTCAGGGTTCAGTGAGAGGATGCTTGAGTATCACCTTACGCAGGAACACGATCTCGCCAGCAGAAGATTCGATATAATCGATAGACACGTTGATTGGATCCACAACAAGTTAGGAGGAAAACCATCTAAAATACTGGATCTAGCCTGTGGGCCTGGGTTATACTCTAACCGGTTGACCAAGCTTGGACATAGCTGTAGGGGGATAGACTTCAGTCCTGCTTCCATCAAATACGCTAGAGAACAGGCTATCAAAGAAGAGGTTGAGATTGATTATGTTCTTGAGGATATCAGGACCGCGGATTACGGAGATAATAATGATCTTGCATTATTTATCTACGGTGAGTTCAACGTCTTCAAACCAGTGGACATAAAACGCGTGCTTAAAAAGGCGCATGATTCACTGAAAGAAGGAGGTCTTTTCATCGCTGAACCCAACAGGTATGAGACTGTGAAACAGGTGGGAACAAGTCCAGCTTCATGGTACTCGTCACAGGAGGGGTTGTTCAGTCCGAAACCACACCTGTGCCTGATGGAGAACTTCTGGGACCAAGAGAAACATGTTGCCACCACTAGATATTTCATCATAGACGCTGAGACCAACAATGTAACCCTCCACGCATCAAGCATGGTTGCATATACACGAGAGAACCTTGAGCAAATAATTAGTGAAGTCGGATTCAAGGACATCGTGTTCTATGAGTCTCTGTCAGGTGGAAAAAAGGATCTTGATAAAAACCTTGAAGTTATTGAAGCTCGAAAATAGACCTCTAAGTTAAGGCTGCGCGCGCGTGGATGGGGGAAGGAAACCCCTAGGTTTCTGTCAGGTCTGCCTGGTCTTAGCGTACAGCGCGCTGTGGAGCAGGGAGCCCAGGCTCATCCCCACGAGGTTCCTGATGGGGTGAGCGACGACGTCGTAGTTCGCGTTGAGGAACTCGTAGTAATCTTCGATCTTCGCCATCACCTCACCCTGCAGCCCGGTGAGCCTCTCGCTCCCACCGGCCTCAAGCTCCGCGTCGAATGTCCTGATCATCCCCCCCAGGTAGAACATCCTGTAGAGGTCGTCCCTGCCCTCGACGCCGATCTTCTCCGCCACCGTCGCCTTCCTGGCGTGGACCTCGGGGTCGAATGTGAACGGCGGGTTGCTGACGTTGGTGTACTTCTTGACGATGGGCTTCATCCACTCGTCCATCATGTCCTTGAACGGCGACTCCGTCTTCAGGTCGGGGAGGGCCCTGTTCCAGACGCCCAGGCTGAAGTTGCTCACCTCCGTCGACCGCTCATGGGCGTACTTCAGCGCCTCTCCCAGGGTTGTCTTGCTGGGGGAGTCGTCCCACATCCTCGGATCGTACCAGATGCAGCACTCGGGGATCATTATGAACATGTCGGGGTTCAGCATCTGCCCGTACTCGTATATGTTGCACCCAGGCAGCGGCTCGATGTTCTTCGTCCCCGCAGCCCACTGGCGCACCCACCCCCTGGAGGGAGCCAGGTACGCGGCCTGCTGTATCCCCGGGGCCAGGGTGGTCCCCAGCCGCTTCCGGGGGAAGACGTGGAACTGCTTCGCCACGTTCCAGAGGGGGGCGTACAGCTCCGGGCAGGGATGGGGTACCTCGTACGTTATCCCGCCCCACTTCATCATGTGGAGGCTGCTGACGAATGCCATGGGCACCCTGTCCATCACCTCCATGAGGGCCCGTGTCTCCGGCACCGGGCTGTCCATGTCCAGGGGCCCGAACCTGAAGGGGAAGCAGCTGTCCGGCGTCCCCTTGTTCGGGGTTCTGTAGTAGTTGAGGGTGAAGTTCATGGGGGTGTGGGGGCCCCCGTGGAAGCCCTCGTTGAGTCTCGCCCCGTCGGGGTCGCTGCACTTGATGAGGTACCAGGTGTAGTCCAGCCCCTCCGCCACCTCGGGGTGCTCCACCAGGGCCCAGGAGAGATAGTCCAGGAGGTTCCCCCCGAAGGGCTCCTCGCAGTTGGGGAACCCGTGGATCAAGGCGTTGTACCTGCCGTCCCCGATCTTCAGGCAGTCGATCTCCTCGCCTTGGGCGGACTTACCCAGGACGACTAGCTCAACCTGGTCGGGGTACTCGTTGGCGAGCCGCGCCGAGCTCTCATGGAGCTCATCGACCGTATAGTACACTTTCCAGTCGGGTACCTTCTCAAGTATCTCCGAAAAATCAACCATGTTATGCCCTACAGCGTTAACGCTAATATCTCTATTCACATGCGATCAGAGCAGCCGATTGATCCTACGGATAAGCTCGAACCGCCCCTCCAGGAGCACTTTCATCCACCTCTCAAAGATTTAAGCTTAGAAACATAATCTTCAGGCGATACGGAATGTCTCAGGTACGCGACCTCTTCTTCGACGAGTTCTACACAGAGCTGGAGCGAGTCACCAGGGACCTCCAGGCCGACCAGGAGGAGCCCGGGGCGCTCCCCGCCCTC
>JAUWBQ010000174.1 GCA_030601645.1 Candidatus Bathyarchaeota archaeon
AGGACCCTGGTCATGGACGAGGGGCACAACCTGGACAAGGTGGGACAGGACACCATGAGCGACACCCTCTCCGAGTTCGCCCTCGGCGTCGCGGGGGACGAGCTCAAGGCCATCCAGAGAACCGCGAGGCACACAAAGCGCCTGGCCCGCCTCCTCAGGGAGAAGACATCAGACAGGCCCACACTACAGCCGGCCGACGCCCTGGAGAGGGACCTGGAGCTGGCTCTAGGCTCCGACCTCGAGAGCATCGTTGACCACTACGCAGACGCCGTGGAGAAGATACGGGCCCACAAGCTCAAACTGGGGGACGCCCCCACCAGCTACCTGAACGGAGTCCTCAGCTTCCTCGCCCTCGTCGCCGGGAGCGACAAAGCCAAGTACGTCGCCCTCTACCACAGGAGCCGCCGGGGGGACGACACACTGGAGTACCGATGCCTGGACCCGAGCCTCGCGGTAAGGCCGGTGGTGGAGTCTGCCATGGGAGCCCTCATCATGTCGGGCACCCTCTCCCCCCAGGACCTCTTCGCGGAGGTCGTGGGGCTGGATGACGCCGAGAAGAAGGTCTACCCGGCCATCCAAGACCCCAGGAACATAAGGATGGTGGTCGACCCCGGGGTCACCACGACATACAGGGAGAGGAGCGAGGAGATGATCCTCAGGATAGGCCGGAGGATCGAGTCCGAGATCGGGGGGGTCCCCCACGGGGCACTCCTCTTCTTCCCCCAGCGGGGGTTCATGCACTCGTGCCTCGACGCCTGGGGGGTCAACGGCGTGATCGAGACCAGGAAGGGAAGGTTCTACCTGGGGGGAAAGCCCCTGCACGTCGAGGGGGCCAGCGCGAGCTCCAACCGGGACGCCGTGGCGAGGTACAAGAGCTCGGCTGTCACCCCGGAGGGAGCCGTCTTCTGCTGTGTCTTCAGGGGCCGGAACGCGGAGGGGTCCAACTTCCCCGGGGCCCAAGCCCGGGGCATCTTCCTGGTCGGCGTCCCCTACGCCAACTACGGGGACCCCCTGGTCCGGGCTCAGATCGGCTACTACGACAGGAGGGAGGGGGGCCTCGGCCGGAGGTGGTACACCATGGACGCTTTCAGGGCGGCCAATCAGGCCCTCGGGCGGGGTATCCGGGGGATAGACGACTGGTGCCACTACTGGCTTCTGGACCGGAGGTATGCCGAGCGCATCCAGCTCATCTCCCAGTGGGCACTAGGCTCGGGGCCGACGATTCTGGAGGACCGAAGGGGGCACGCAGCGGAGTAGACCATATCCCGGGGAGCAATGATGAGTAATCCTTTTTTGACCTCCCGATGGAACTATGTAGTCCAATGGATGCGGACACAGTAACACGGGCTAAGAAAGGGCTGCCAATCAAGTCCACAGTCTTCTACGGATGGGTGATCGTGGCCGTCTCGGCGATGACGATGTTCTTCTCGGGGCCCGGCCAGACGATCTCGGTCTCTGTCTTCGTCGACTCGTACATAGGAGAGTTCGGATGGAGCAGGACGCTGGTCTCCAGCATGTACTCGATGGGGACCCTTACCGCCGGCCTCCTCATGGGCCTGGTGGGGGGCGTCTTCGACAGGCTTGGACACCGCAGGACCACGACGGCCGTCGCCGTCCTCTTCGGCCTCGCCTGCCTCTGGATGAGCAGGGTGGAGAGCGTGGCGATGCTCTTCGCCGGGTTTTTCCTCATAAGGCTGCTGGGCCAGGGCTCCATGGGCCTGAGCAGCTCCACCCTCGTGCCTCAGTGGTTCGTGTCCAAGAGGGGGAGGGCCGTAAGCCTAGTGGCCCTGGGGGGCATCCTCATGTCTGCCCTCCTCCCGCCCCTGAACACCTGGCTGATAAAGGCCTACGGCTGGAGGGCCGGGTGGAGCGTCTGGGCGGTTCTCCTGTGGGTGGTCATGGCCCCCGTCGCATTCCTCCTGATCCGGGATCGACCGGAGGAGGTGGGCCTCTGGCCCGACAACGTGAAACCCGTTTATTACGACCCTGGCGTCGAGGATGAGCAGGTCGAGGAGTCATGGACTGTGAGGGAGGTCCTCGGCAACAGGAACTTCTGGCTCCTCCTTTTCCCCATGATCGTGGTCTCGGCCGTGGGCACAGGCCTCATGTTCCACCAGGTCTCCATCATGGGGGAGCGGGGACTCTCCCCCGAGATAGCGGCCCTCATCTTCAGCGTATCGGCCGCCGTGCGGCTCCCGGTGGGCTTCCTGGCCGGGTGGGCGGCTGACAAAGTGCAGGCGAGATACCTCCTGGCCTTCTCTATGGCGACGTATCTCGCGGCCATGATCGTTCTCCTTGTGACCAACTCGACGCCCCTCGCAATGGCCTACGGGGTCCTGCGGGGGGTGATGCTGGGGACCCTGAGCATCCTCGGCGGGGTCCTGTGGCCCACATATTTCGGACGCCGCCACCTGAGCGGCATCCGGGGCGTTACGATGATGGCCGGAGTCATAGGCTCGGCCCTCGGCCCCCTGCCCTTCGGGTTCGCATACGACCGTTTCGGGGGTTACAGGGAGGTGATAGTCGCCTCTATATTCCTCCAACTGTTGGCGATCCTGGCCTCCCTCCTGGCCAAACCCACCAGAAAAAACAGCCAAGCAGAGCCGAACACAGATGCTTAGAGGGCTCCCACATCCTCGGAGCGCCGTGAACTGACTCGACGCCATGGTCCATAGCGCCAGCATCAGAATGATATTCGACGGCGCTTTCAAGGCTGGAGCCCTCCACTCGGAGCTTTTAAGCATTTTAAGGCCTACATCACAGGGGACGTCTAATGGTCGATGAGAGATGCGTCCTGGGCATCGACGGCGGAGGCTCCGGGACCAGATGTGTCATAGCCGACCTATCGGGCAACCTCCTCGCAAGGGGCGAGGGGGGCCCCGCCAACCCATTGACGGCCGGAGCCGACCCCGCGGCGGAGAACATCCAGGACGCCGTCCGGGAGGCCTCCGAGCTGTGCGGGGTCTGCGCCTTCGAGGCATCCGTCATGGGCATCGCCGGAACGGAGAGGCCGTCGGGGATAGAAGACCTGAAGACAAGGCTGACGGATTTCGAATACGGCCGACTATGCATAGTCTCCGACGCGGTGGTGGCCCTGGCGGGGGCAACGGGGTGCCGCCCGGGGGTGGTCGTCATCTCCGGAACCGGGTCCATAGCCTTCGGCCTCAACGAGGAAGGCGAGACAGCGAGGGCGGGGGGCTGGGGGTGGAGGCTCGGGGACGAGGGAAGCGGTTACGACTTGGGCCACAAGGCCCTGATCGCCGGCCTCCGGGATTTCGACGGCAGGGGCCCCCCCACGAGTCTAACCGAGAAGGTAATGACAGCTCTCGGCCTTGGAGACCTAAGCGAGCTCGTGGACCGGGTCTACAACCGAGACATGGGGAGCAGGGAGGTGGCTGCCCTTGTACATCTAGTTAGAGAGGCCGCCGAGGAGGGGGACGAGGTGGCGGTGGGCATCATGGAGGAGGCTGGGGAGGAGCTCGGCATAGCCGCCTCGGCGGTCATCCGCAAGCTGGGGCTCGGGGGGCGGTTCCCCGTCGCCCTGAACTACGGGATTGTCAACTGCGGGGGAGCATTGAGGGCGTCCCTGGAGAGAACCGTGAGGAGAGGATCGCCAGATTGTGAGTTCATCGAGCTGCGCTTCCCACCGCAGGTGGGCGCGACCCTCCTCGCGCTCCAGGAGCTGGGGGTCGAGGTGGACGAGAGGCTCCTGGGGAGAGTCGAGGCCTCCTACGGGGCGCTCACGGAGGGGTCCCGATGAAGGGGTCCACGGAGGACAGGAACCCTGCGTCCATCGGCATAGACGCGAAGCCCGTCGAGGAGATCCTCAGGATCATCAACG
>JAUWBQ010000069.1 GCA_030601645.1 Candidatus Bathyarchaeota archaeon
CCAGACGACAGGGTCTGCTTCGCAGGAGACCTCATGTTCGCAGAGACATTCCCATGGGCGGGTGACCCCACGGCAAACCCAGACCACTGGATAGAAGCCTTCAAGACGCTCCTCAACATGGACGTCGACACCTACATCCCAGGCCACGGACCCCTCTGCCAAAAGGACGAGTTCGAGAAGCAGCTCGCCTGGTTCGAGGCCGCGAGGGACAAGATGAGGGCGCTCATCTCAACGGGGGCCTCCGAGGAGGAGGCGGTCGACAGAGCCCAATACCCCGAGCTCTACGAGGACACCGGGGACAGGTTCGAGCGCTCCATGAGGCACTGGTACAAATTCTACTCCAAGAAAGGCTGAGCAGAGCCACCCACCCCTTTTTTCAACGCGAGAGCGCAAGCACCTGAAAGTTAACGGACATACCTAAACCCGAGCCCCTCAGCCCTCCTGATCCACCCAGGCACCGGCGGCACCAGCTCATCCTCGGGCTGCACCCTCAGCTCCGTGAAAGTGGGCTCATCCAAGGCGAAAGCCTCCCGCAGCGTGGGACCGAGGTCCCCAGGTCCCGAAACCTGAAAGGCCCTTAGGCCGAACCCCTCAGCGATCTTCATATAGTCCACATCCCCGAAGCCGGTGGAGAAGTCGGCGAGCTCAGCACTATGTGAGAGGGCGGCCTCGGCCCTGATCCAGCCGAAACTGGAGTTATTGAACAGGATCACATTATTATTCCCCCCCACGCGATTCAAGGTCTCCAGCTCGCCGGCGGTGAACCCGAAGCTCCCGTCCCCCACAAGGGTGACGATACAGCTCTCAGGCCTGGCAAAGTAAGCCCCGATGGAGGCGGGGATGGCGTACCCCAGGGCACCCATCCCATAGTTGAAGATGACGCTACGCCCGGCCCTCTTCACCCTGTAGAACGTGGCGGTGTAGATGGCGCTCACACCGACATCCACCACCAGTAAATGATCGTCTGGAAGAGCGTCTGAAAGCTCCCTGACGAACCTGACGGGATGGACAGGCCTCTCATCCGAACCAGAGAGCTCAGAGACATACGCGCCGTACTCCGCAGCCTCCTCCCTGATGGCCCTGATCCTCGGCGGCTCCTCGACGCCTACCCTCCCCTTCGACACCCCGATCAACCTCCCCAGGGTGGCCCTGGCGTCCCCGATCATGATCACCTCCGTGGGATAGTTGTTCCCAGCCTCAGCCTCGCTGATGTCAAGGTGGATGATCCTGGCCCGGGTATCGCTCGGGGGGAGGGTCCACTTATCGGTGGCTGCCGAGTCGGTGTTACACCCGATGTAGAACAACACGTCCGCCTCGGAGACGACCCTGTTGGAGAGGGACGTCCCCCCTCGGGCCCCGGTTACCCCGATGGAGAGGGGATGGGTCTCCGCGATGCTCCCCTTACCGCTTATGGTGGTCCCCACTGGGATGTCGAAGAGCTCCGCCAGCGTCTGCACCTCGTCCCAGGCCTGAGACCAGAGGACCCCCTGACCACAGACCATGACCGGGCGCTCCGCGGACCCCAGAAGCCTCGACGCTTCAAGGACCTTATCTTCCTGGGCGACAGGCCTATGCCCCGGGTACCTGACGAAGTCCTTCTGAACATAGAGCTGGGGATCCTCTATCTCCCCTCCGAGGACGTCCATGGGCAGCCTGATGTGCACGGGGCCCGGCCTACCGGTTGTAGCCAGCCTGAACGCCCTCCTCATGATGTGGGGTATCTCAGAGGCGTCGGTGACCGTGATGGACTCCTTTGTGACGCCTCGGTACAGGGCCGTCTGGTCGATCCCTGTGAGCATGTTCCTCTTCTCGAGGTGGAGGGGGATGTCCGAGGTGAATACTATCATGGGCACCGAGGCCTTGTAAGCCTCGGCGACGCCGGGGAGCATGTGGGTGGCGCCGACGCTGGGACCCTCGCAGACGCCCGGCCTGAAGCTGATCTTGGCGTAGCCGTCGGCCATGAAGGCAGCGCTCCTCTCGTCCCTGGCCATCACATGCCTAATCTCGGGGTAGTCGAGCCATTGCTCGTACCAGTTCAAAGTGGTCTCCCCGGGGAGGCCGAAGACGTGCTCCACCTGGTAGCCCTTCAACATCTCCAGCAGAGCCTTGGAAGCATTCAATCTCAGCACCCGTCGAACCCTTCTAGAATCCAGGTGATAATAAGACCTTCGAGGGGCTAGGCCGCCGCCGGCTTTGTCCTAAGCTGGATTATGATCTGGGAGAGTATCGTGAGCCCCAGCCAGATGAGGAGATCGATGACCAGAGACGACACATTGACGCTCCAAACATCGACGGGGCCTTGGATCGTGCTCAGTGTGTGGGTACCCCACGTCAGGGGGAATCCGTACCGCACGTGGGCGTTGTCGGGCCAGTTGTGGGCGAAACCCCACGCCAAGGCGAGGACGCTGACGACCGACATAAGAACTAGTGAGACCGTGCCAAGGTGTCTCCTGTCCATAGCGAACCTCTACTGCTTCCCGGCTTATCTCCTTATTGCTCCTCACATCCCTTCCGGCTTTCCGAAGCCAGCTCAAGGATTATTAATCGTCGAGGTCAACGTACAGCCGGTTTGATCTCTCTACTGGATGTGGCCAACATCTTCATGTTCGGCTCCGGGTTCTTCATGTTCTACACAGCCTACAAGGATAGGAACGTTCTCAGGGGCTACAACTTTCCAGGGACGATACTGATATCGCTGGCGATCACCGTCATGCTCGCCTTCTACGCCCAGGAAGACTACTGGCTGAGCTTCGTGCTCACCATCCCCAACTATTGCTACTGGCTCATAGTCCTCGCCTCGTTGATCGGGAGGAGGGGAAAAGAAGCAGAGATATGAGGAAAAAGGGGAGGGTTACCAGACCTTCTCCAACATCCTCAGGGCGTTGAGGCCCATGATCTTGGCGATCTCCCCGTCAGAGTAGCCGTGCTTTATCATCCAGCGGGCGATGTTCACAAACTCGTTGGGGTTCTCCAGTCCCTTCACGTAACCCGGGTCGACCATGCCCCCTGGGATGGGGATAGGCTTTTCCCGCTTCCTCCCCGGCCTGTCGTGCTTCCCCAGTCTGCGGGCGAACCAATACTTGTATAGGCCTTGGTGGTACCCGTACAGGGTGTCGGGGCCGCAGCCCACGTGGTCTATGCCCATGAGGTCGATGCAGTACTCGACGCACTCCATGTAGCTCTCGATGCTGCCTACAGGGTTCTTCTCGGTCCTCAGGCCACGCCCCGCCCCTCCTACTCCGATCAACCCTTCGTTCTCGGCGAAAGCGTGGAGCACCTCGTCGCCGGTGGTGTGGCCCTGGGCGAAGGCTGCGGGACCGCTGTGGCTGTTGTATACGGGCTTGTCCGAGGCCTCAATGGTCTCGATGGCCGTCCTGTCGTTAGTGTGGCCCACGTCGATGAGCATCCCCACCTTGTTCATCCTCTTCACTGCGTCGTAGCCAAAGTCTGTGAGCCCCGAGTCCAAGTAGGCCTCCCCCATGCCGCCGCCCAGCATGTTGGACTCGCCGTAGCAGATGCCCATACTCCGGACGCCGATGCCGTGGAGGACGTCGATCCTGTCAAGCTCGTTCTCGATGGGTGTGGCCGACTCTAGGCAGAGGACTAGGGCGACCCTGCCGTCCTCGGCGGCGTCGAGTATGTCCCGGACCGTCCTGCAGTGGGTTACCATGGACTGGTGGTGGAGGTCGCAGAGGCGGATGCCGATGTCGTGGACGACGTCGTTCCACTTCCACCCTCTGTAGCTCGTAACATAAGCTGTGCCGTCCATCAGGTTGTCGAAGACGCAGTCGATCCCCGCCTTGCTCAGGGCCTCGTAGGCTGTGAAGTCCCGGCCCATGTGCTGGAGCTCCATGGCCTGGCTCATGTCCTCTGGCCAGAGCACCGGATGCTCGTGGAGGTCGATGATCACGTTCCTCTCGATGAACTCCTCGAAGCGCTCCTCCTCCCCCTTGGACAAGGGCACGAAGTATGGAGGGACCCTGCCGAACTCCTTGCAGAGTTCGAACTCCATGTAGTCGAACCCCGCATCGAGGTAGCCGTAGGCCTTGTATCCGTCGTAAACCTTCTTCTTTCCCATGACGGTTCACCTATACCATCCCGGTGCCCCCGATAAATATATGCGCAGATCCCTCAACCCTTAAACGAGCCTCGGGATACCCAGATGAACGTCATGATTTCCCAAGATGTGTTGAGGGCGAGGGTCGCCCGGATCATCGCAGCCACCATGTATCCTTTCGTCGACCAAGCCGACTGGATCGAGAGCTACACCGTCATCGCGAATGTCGGGAGTAACAAGATATGGAGCATAGACACCCCCGATGGAGAGGTATACCCCAGCATCGTCGTCCTCCACGCCGACGGCTCGGTACGGGAGTTCGGCCAGGTCGAGGTGGAGGGGGATGTCACAGAAACCCGAGTCCCCTTATGGAGGCTTCTATACGAGGAGACTGGGATGGGCGTGCGGGTGAAGAAATTCTTCCTCTATGTCCCCGAGGGGAAGGAGTTGATAGCCGAGAAAATGTTGGAGGACAACTGCGTCGAGTACGCAGGCCTCAGGACTTGGGCTGTACGGGAGGGCAACTTGATCGTCAAGCCTTGCAAGACCATAGACGAGGAGAAGGACCACCGGCAGACCGATATGTTCCATTCTCCGGAGTCTTCAGCCGTTATGGCTGCGTTTCACAGTCTCAGGGGTGGAGAGCTCATACATAAGACTATCAACGAATCGGTGGTGGACGAACGATTAGGAATGAATGTCTAGCCATGCCTTAGGCATTCCGTTCAAGGCGAGAACACCAGGATAAATGGCTTTTCTGACCTGATGCAGAACCCCCAGCGTTTGTCTAGGCCCCCGACTATTCTCTCGATGCAGGATAAGTGTTCCAGTGCGTCCTGGGCATCGATCAGGAGACGATGATTACCCGAGAGGCCTTGGGCCCCTTCCAGGAAGACGCTGAGGCCCAGCTTGAATCTGGGATCGCAGTCGGCCAGCATCTCCAGGATCGCCTTTACCTCCGAGATTTCCAGTGGCTTCCCCAGTCGGCGGTGTGTCGTCGTCTATAAAATCGATCCGTATGTTTCGATGGGGGAGAGACCTGGTGACAGTGGGGATCTACGCAGGGCTCTTCTTTCCAACCATCTCTACTATGTTGATCTCGACGACGGCCAGGTTGTCGACGGCTCCGACCCGTTCCTCCGTCATCTGGGAACCCTTACCGGGGGCGTACTTGTTGACCAGAAGCCTCAGGGCCGCCGCCTTCTCGGAGGGGTCCTCGATGACCCTCGCAGTGCCGTTGGCGATGACGCTCCTGTATCTGTAGGTGAATCTGCAGGGGTTGTCCGCGGGGATGATCTCGCTGGTGTCCACCTCGAAGCAGACCTTGGAGTTCCGAGCGATGTTCTCCATCTTCTTGCCGATCTTCGCCCCGTGGAAGACGATCTTCCCGTCGTGGTAGGCGAAGGAGAGTGGGACGACGTAGGGTTGGCCGTCGACGCTGGTTCCGAGCCTTCCGACTTTTACCTCCCTGAGGACGTTTTCTACGTCTGCCCTGTCTCTCATCTCCATGTCTGGCCTTCTCAGACTGGTCATGGTTCAGATATCTCTCCTTCGACTGTTTATGGCTTTCCGGTGGAAAGGTATATGTGAATCTTGGAGGGGGGTTGATCGATGCCCTTTTCACCGATGGGTGGGCGGGGCCTTTGGGATGGGTCTGTTTGGGAGTGAAGCCCTGGGTCGTCATCTACGCCACGGCCTTCCTATGCGTGGCGGTGTGCGTGTATCTCGTCTACGACATTACAGTCACCGGTGACCCTTCGAAGGAGTGGATGATCTGGATCTTGTTCGGTCTGACCATCGCGTTGGTCGGCGGGGGCTTCTACGTGGAGAGGGAGTATAAGAAGCGGCTTGTCGAGGGGGGCTTGGATTCCTGAGTCTTCCTTGGGTGTTGATCTTGCATCAGTTATTTATTGGGGATGTGACGATCGCTGTGTGAGATGTCTGAGGAGAAGACGTTCAAGGTCGACGTGACCAGGGAGGAGGGGTTCGTCTTCAAGGTTGATTTCGGCCTGGACGGGGTGGAGCCTCTCGTCATGGATGAGCCGGAACCTCTGGGCGGGGGGTCGGGTCCCAATGCTTCGAGGGTCTTGGCGGCTACGGTGGGTAACTGTTTGTGCGCCAGTCTCCTTTTCTGTCTGCAGAAGTCGAGGGTGGACGTTTCTGGGTTGAGGGCGACTGTGGACGGTGTCACGGCGAGGGATCGGGAGGGGCGTTGGAGGATCAGGGAGATGAATGTGGAGATATGCCCCGAGGTCTCTGAGGAGAGCCGGAGGAAGGTGGGGCGGTGCGTGGAGGTGTTCGAGGGTTTCTGTGTTGTCTCTCGGAGTATCGAGCGGGGGATTCCGATTAATGTTAGGGTGCGTGTGTGACTGTCTAGGTGTTGGGGGTGTTGTGTGGGGGGGTCTCCCCCTGTTTTTGGGGGGTGTGGTTTGGGGTGTTTTTCGGGGTTTTTTGGGTGTTTTGACTGTTTTTGCGTTTGCGTTGGTGTGGTGTTTGGTACTGTATAGCTACTGAATGGCTACTGTTCTGCTTGATGCTGTGGGGGCTCTGGGGGGTTTTCGGTGTTGTCTTCTCCGTGGCGTGGGCTGCGAGGGCGAGGGACCAGAACCTGTCGTCGTCGGTGCCCTGGGGATGGTTGAAGAGCAGCTTCCCCGACTTGGAGAGTTCGTACTGCTCCGCATTCTAATACGTTCGCGTTTTACATATTCTTGAAACGCTATGTGGTTTTATTACTTCTATGGAAACATAACCCTATAGGGGACTCGGATGGACATGAACGTTTTCCGGTATAAGCTTCGCTCGAGGCTGGGAGACAACATGCTGTGTCTTGTCCATACCGGCAGTCGTGTGAGGGGCGAGGCTAGGGCAGACAGCGATTACGATTTCACTTTGGTTGTTTCTGAGATAGGCAGAGGGGTCTTGGACGATATCAGGGACGTTCTTTCGGATTACTCGAACATCTCGGCTAGCACCTTGGTGCAAGTGCAGTAGCAGACATGCACTTGGGAAATAGGTAAAACTGACTTGTCGTGTGCGATAGAGTTCTTGACAAAGAAAGGGGACCAATCAACCTATCCCATTGTCTCTGCGATCTTGAAGGCCTCGATCACCCGCCTTTCCTCATCGAGGGGGAGAGGCCTCAGGGGGCGTCGAGGAACGCCTGCAGGGTGCCCCAGGGACTTTAAGGCCGCCTTCACTGCGGCGATCTGGCTGTGCTCCCGTACCAGCACCTTGTTCACATATGAGACCTTGAGCTGGAGACGCCCCGCCTCCTCCAAGTCCCCCCTCACCACCGCATGATAGAGCTTAACGCAGGCCTCGGGGACGGCGTTAGCCACCGCCAGTATCGCCCCCTTCCCGCCCATCACCAGGGTGGGCATAGTCATATCCGCAGCCCCCGAGAGGACACTGATCTTCCCCCCGAACAGCCTGATGTTCTCCGCCATGTTCCCCGGGCTCCCACCGCTGTCCTTGATCCCCACAAGGTTGCTGCACTCGTCCGCGATCCGGTCCACAACCCCGGGAGGCACCGAGTAACCCGTAAACTTCGGCACATTATAGAGGATCACCGGCAGATCCACCGAGGAGATAAGGGAGGCGAAGTGCTGGAAGATCTCCTCATCTGAGGGCCTGAAGAACCAGGGCGACGCCACCAGCGCCGCCTCAGCCCCCGCGTCCCGTGCATCCCTGGTGAGCTGGATGGTCTCCCGGGTCCCGATGGCCCCCGTGCCGGCGATGACCTTACCCCGGCTGCCCACCTTTTCCTTCACGAGGTTGATCAGGTCCTTACGTTCCTCCGCAGAGAGCAGCGGCGCCTCACCCGTGCTCGCGTTCACAACCAGCCCCGAGACCCCGGCTCCCAGCCAAAAATCGATCAGGCCGTTCAGGGCCCCGCTATCAATCTCCCCGTGGTGGGTGAAAGGCGTCACGTTCGGGACGAATATACCCTTGAGCTCCATGGAATCACACGCCATAGAAAGGCTCGACGCTAATAAAACCCTAACTGGGCGCCACTTTTTTACATGAGCCCACAACAGAGAAGATGAAGCCATGGCAGACCGCAACTACCCCCGGGGGGTCCCCATAAGCATAAACTACCCCGAGATCCCCCTCTACGCCTTCCTGGAGAACTCTGCGAGGAAGTTCCCCGACCGGGACGCCGTCGTCTTCTACGGCCGGAGGATCAAATACGAGGGGCTGTGGGACTCCTC
>JAUWBQ010000076.1 GCA_030601645.1 Candidatus Bathyarchaeota archaeon
TCTGACGTGGGCGAGGGTGAGACTGTGGAGGTGCTCTCCCCGGAGGGGGAGGTAGTAGTCAGGCCCGAGGTCACGGGGGATGTGCCCTTCTGCCACAAGATCACCCTCAGGAGCCTTGGGAAGGGCGAAGAGTTAGTCAAGTACGGCGAGGTGATCGGGGTCGCCTCGGAGGCCATTGGCGTGGGGGCCTGGGTCCACACGCATAACGTGGAGAGCGCCAGGGTTCCCATGTCGAAGTTAGGGGAGTATGGTCCATAACCGAGTTCTACGGATATGGGAGGCCAGACGGATCAGTTGGAGTTCGCAATCACCTCCTCGTCCTGGCGCCCATGGACTGCAGCATCGAGCCGGCGAGGAAGATCGCCGCAGAGGTGGAGGGGGCGGTGGCGGTCACCCAGCATCATGGCTGCAGGAACGACCCGATGGTGGCAAACGCCCTGATCGGCTCTGGCCGGAACCCTAACGTCGCGGGGGTCCTGCTGGTGGGGCTGGGGTGCGAGTCCATCACGTGCGATATCGTGGCCGAGGGGATACGGCCGACGGGCAAGCCTGTGGAGAGCCTGGTGATCCAGGAGGAGGGGGGTACGTTGAAGACCCATGAGAAGGGGGTGAGGATCCTCCGGGGGATGGCCCGGGAGGTGGCGGAGCTGGAGAGGGAGCCTTTCCCATTGTCGGAGCTGACGTTGGCGGTGGAGTGCGGGGGCTCCGATGCCACTTCGGGCCTTGCAGCTAACCCCGCGGTGGGCGTAGCGGCTGACATGCTCATCGACGAGGGGGGGACAGTGATGTTTGGGGAGACCCAGGAGATGACAGGGACGGAGCACGTCCTCGCCAAGCGGGCGGTGAGCGAAGAGGTGGCCAGGGATATCTACGGGATGATAGAGCGGCAGGAGGCCCGGATGAGGGGGATGGGCATCGACAGCCGGTACATGTCCAAGGGGAACGTGGACGGGGGGCTGACCACCATAGAGGAGAAGAGCCTGGGGGCCATCAGGAAGGGGGGGACGAGGCCGATCCAGGGGGTTCTGAGGAACGACCGGGAGGCGCTGGATGTGCCCAGTAGGCCGGGGCTCTGGCTGCAGGACGGGACAGGGTGGGACGTTCCCTCTGTGACCCACATGGTGGCGGCGGGGGCCCAGGTGGTGGCTTTCACCTCGGGTCGGGGTTCGACGACGGGCCACGCGATCGCGCCTGTGTTGAAGGTTACGGGGAACCTCACGACCTACAGGAACCTGGTGGATAACATCGACGTCAACGCGGGTACGATCCTGGACGGGGGCGAGTCTCTGAGGTCCGTGGGGGAGCGGATCTTCGACGCCGTTGTCGAGACTGCCTCGGGGAGGCTGACGAAGGCGGAGGCCCTGGGGTACCGGGAGTTCATAGTCTACCAGACGAGCAGGGTGGCGGAGCGGCTGCTGGGTCACTGCTGACCTTTTCTTCTGTTTTTTCTGAAGGGGGAATACGTATTATTCCGCCGTCTCGGTTGGGTTATTCATGCGGAGGTACGGGTTCGCCGTCGAGGTCATCGCCACGGGGGACGAGATCATGTTCGGCAGGATCACTGACACCAACTCTTCCTGGATTGCGAGGCGGTCGGCGGAGCTGGGGGCCCGGCTGAGGCGGGTGACGTGCGTGGGGGACGACGTGGACGAGATCTCCGGTGTGCTGGGGGAGGCCCTGGGGCGTCCCAACGACCTCATCGTCTTGACTGGGGGGCTGGGCCCCTCGGAGGACGACGTGACTGTGGAGGCGGTGGGGGTGGCGGTGGGCCGGGGGGTGGTCTTGGATCCGGAGGCGGTGGAGAGGATCCGGAGGAGCTATGCGGAGCGGGGGATCACGCACACTGCTCGGGGGGAGCGGATGGCCCGGGTTCTGGAGGGGTCGAGGCCCCTGCCGAATCCTGTGGGGATGGCGGTGGGGATAGAGGTCAGGGTGGGGCGTACGGCGATCATGACCTTCCCCGGCGTCCCCTCGGAGATGAGGGCCATGTTCGACGCCTACGCTGCGCCGCTGATAGAGGAGGGGGCGTCCTCCAGGTTCTTGGCGAGGACGGTGGTGGCCCGGGTGGTGTTCAGGGACTTTTTCCCGGTGTACCGGGCGATGCAGAGGAACTATCCGGACGTGTATCTGAAGAATGCGGCTACGCCTCCGGAGTCTGCGGATGGGAGGCTCGAGGTGAGGGAGATCAAGGTGGATGTGGTGGTGGAGGGGGGGAGCAGGGAGGAGAGCGAGGTGCTGATGGAGGAGGTCTTGGATGAGTTTGACCGGCGTCTGGGGGAGGTCGGGGGTAGGATCCTCCGGGGCTGACGGGTTCTAGAGAGGTTCTCCCAGGTCTTTGAATTCCAGTTTGTATGCGTAGTATTTCTTTAGCCTGTCTTCTAGGTCGTCCAGGTGGATCTTGACCTGGGTCCATCTGTCCCGGTCGCGGATGGTGACGACCTCGTTGGCGAGGGTGTTGTCGTAGTCGATGGTGACTGCGAGGGGGGTGCCGATCTCGTCGCTGCGGGCGTATCTGCGGCCTATGGAGCCTGACTCGTCGTACTGGGCTGTGAAGCCTGCGTCTTGGAGGGTTTTGTGGACCTGTCTGGCTTTCTCTGGGAGGCCGTCCTTGGTGACGAGGGGGAGGACTGCGAGCTGGTAGGGGGCGAGGTCTCTGGGGAGGTGGAGGAGGTTGCGTTTCTCCTTGTGTTCGTAGGCTGTTTCGAGGGTGACGAGGAGCTGTCTTCCGAGTCCGAAGCTGGGCTCGACGACGTGGGGGGTGTAGCGGGTTCCGTTTTCTCGGGGGACTGTCATGTCTACGCCTGCGCCCTGTTGGTGGGCTTTGAGGTCGTAGTCTGTGCGGTAGGCGTGGCCTGCGACTTCGAGCCATCCGAAGCTGAGGTGGACTTCGTGGTCGTAGGTCTGGGCGGAGTAGTGGGCGCGCTCGTCTGGGAGGTGGGCGCGGAAGCGTTGGCGTTCGGGGGGGACGCCTAGGTGGGTGATGAATTTTTTGGAGAGGCCGATGTAGTAGGCCTGCCATGGTGTGAGGATGAGGTTTTTCTCCAGGGCGTCTTTGATGGTGGTCTCGACGGGTGTTTTTTCGCCTTTTTCCTGCATTTCCTCGGTGATGAGCCTGACCTTCTCGTCTTCTACCTCTTCGAGCCAGGGGCAGTGGGTGTTCTGGGGGTCGAAGAAGAGCTCTAGCTCCATGATGGTGAACTCTCGGACTCGGGCGAGGCCTCTGCGGGGGCTGATCTCGTTGCGCATGACCTTGCCGATCTGGGCGAGGGCGAAGGGGAGTTTTTCGCGGGCGTGCTGGTAACCTCGTTTGAAGTTGATGAACATGGATTGGGCGGCTTCGGGGCGGGCGTAGCCGGTGAGGCCTCCGGTTGCTCCTATTTCTGTTTTGAACATGGTGAGGATCTGGGTGGGTTCTTTGAGTTGGCCGCCGCATCTGGGGCATTTGATCTTGTGGTCTTTGAGGAGTTGTTTGATGGTTTCTCCGCCGAGGGCTTCTACGTTTTCGAGGTTTGTTTTTTCTTCGATGAGGTGGTCTGCTCGGAAGCTGTGGTGGCAGTTGGTGCATTCGGTGGAGTGTTCTTTGAAGTGGGCGAGGTGGCCTGAGGCTTCGAAGATGGTGAGGGGGTTGATGATGGGGGCGTCTATTTCTAGGACGTTCTGGTGGTGTGTGAAGTGTTTTCGCCAGAGGGTTTCTGTGTTGCGTTTGAGTTTGGTGCCGAGGTCTCCGTAGGTGATGTAGCCTGAGAGGCCTCCGTAGATTTCGTAGCTGGGCCAGTGGTAGCCTCGGCGTTTGGCGATGGCGTTGATGGTGTCTTGGGTGTTCATTTCTGGTTTATTGGTGGTGTGGGGGGTGTTTATAAGTCTGGGGTGGTTGTGACCGGTAGGTGGTCATAAGGGTTTCCGGGGGGTTATGATGGTGGCCGCTTATAGCGGTTTTCCGGGATGTGTGTGGTGGCTTATGGTGGCTATTTTTGGGCATGCATTAGTGCCCCTTTTGGTATGAACGGGGTCGTATCGGGGGTGTTTTAGGGTTCCTTTCGTCTGGTGGGGCGTTTTTCATAGGCCGATGCATGACCCCCCCCTCCCCCCTCTGTAAAGTTAGTCAGCGTCTATGTTTGTCTCGTGTAGAATTATAGATTTATTACTTCAGCTATAATCCTTGGATAAATTTTATTCGACCTGTTGATTCTACTCCTTCTTCTGTGAATTCTACCAAACCAAGTTTTTCTAGCATTTTTAATGATACGTTATTTGGGGACTCGATTAGTATTTCTCCAGGATTTTCATCTAAGAATTTTTCAGTCATTCGAGTTGCGTAACCTTTTCTTCTGTATTCAGGTCGGATATAGATCTGTCTAAGACAAGGTCTTCCCATATGTTTATTTGCTGATCGATATCCGATAGCTTCACCGTTTACCCAAAGAATCTGGACATCTTTTGGATCGGGTGTACGAAACGAGAGTTCGTCGATTTTTGCTAATGATGCTAATACATATGATGTTATTTTATCCTTTTTTGATTTTACACTTATTAAACCATTTTTCGGGGGATTATGAAGAAAGACATTTCTCGACCGCCACTTGCCTCTGTAGAATATACCAACGCTGTGCATCATATGGTGACTTGGTTTTACTGCATCATTACAGTGAGGACACATTACTTCTTTGAATGGACTCATCATATTGAAATTTTCACGTGTGCAGGAAATTTCTCGACCACATATGTCACAAATCAGTGCATCGACTTCTCTTTCTTTCCATAATTTGTCTAGTTCAGAAGTAAAATCATACTCACATTTTGGACAAAAATACCCCTCTTCTGTACCGTATACTCCATCGAATTCTGAACCACACCCCGGGCATATTAAGAAATTTTTCGTAATTTTTTGGGTCTTAAGTGCATCCATTTTTTCGATAAATATTTAGTTAGTTACTTTTATTTATTTCTTATCGATTTATAAATCACGCGCGAAGGGTTTAATGAACGACGATCTATATTTAATAAGTGGACAAGTTTTTAGATTTTAATTTTATTTATGACGAAATAATAATCCAGCCATTATAATTTTAACCTGTGTTGAGCAATTAAAGTTTGCATTATTTGCCATTCTTCATTTAAATCACTTTCAAGACGCTCGTACAAGTGAGTAGGTTCGTTTACTATCGCTTTAGCAGAAGCCCAAACATGAAAATCTTTAGAAAATTTTTTCGTTTCGATGTTCAATTCTTGACAGATTTCTTCCACTTTTAATAGTTTTCCATATTTAGGGCATAGTTCATTCAAAACATAATCAGTTGTTGCCAAATCAATTATTCTCAATCCATTAAATGCTTGTTCTAAGTTCAACCGTAATTCTCTCCCTGTATTCCTCTTATAATAGTAACCCAACTCTTCAACCCTAGACAATATGTGAGGAATGTCAAACCCCCAAAGGTAACAGCCTGTTAAAACATCAGGTTTAATCCCCTTCAAATGTTGTAACGCATCGAAAAGCAGATCAGCTTCATCATTATCGGTGTTTCTCTCACCACTTGGTTTGATAATCTGAATCCAGTTCCCTTCATCGCTTTTTATGCCGATGCCCGTTATAATGTCGCTCGTTTTAAGTCGGTACTGAGGGCTTAATGTTTCTATATCTATGAGGGCGATTTTCATGTTACAATAACTAATCCGGCATTCCTAAATAAGTTGGATCGTAAATTTATAATAAAATATAGCTCTGGAAAGATGTTCCTCATGAAATTAACGATAGAACTTGTCCCTTCCTCGTCATGGTGGAATAACCTGCGGAAACTACTGCCAAGAACTCAATGGGATATCATTAGGAAGAGAGCTTATGCTACATCTGGTCATCGTTGTGCAATATGTAATGCTCAATCGAGGTTAAATTGCCATGAGATCTGGCATTATGACGATGATAATCATATTCAGAAGTTAGAAGGCTTTATCGCATTATGCGATTTGTGCCATCATGTAAAACATATCGGACTGGCAGGAATACTAGCGAAACAGGGAAGGTTGGACTACGAGAAAGTTATCGAACATTTCATGAAAGTGAATAATTGCAGTCGCGAGGATTTCTTGGAGCATCGGAGACAAGCCTTTGAGATTTGGTCTTCTCGTTCAAGACATCCATGGAACATCGACTTAGGTGAATACGAATATCTTCGAGATCTAGTCAAGTAATCAACATACACACAGACATCACCACCACGAAACAGGAGATCCGGACAGACCTCTCCCACCTCCACTACAAATACGACCACCCCCACCACAAAACAGCCTTCCGCGAGGTCATCAAAGAGATCTCCCAACTAATCACCGAAAACAGGTGGCCCACAGCCTACAAACGCATCTACCGCACCAACAACAAGACCACACCCCTCCAGCGAACGCCATGAGAACGCATCCGATGCGCGTGCTATCACTCTAACCCAATCTTCCTCCGATTCTCAAGCGTGTCCTCGTACACCCTCCACTCCGAGACCAGCCCGTCCCTTACCCTCGCGCTCCACAGCGCCGGCCCGTCCAGCGGCTCATAGGAACATGTCGAATACACCGCGATGGCCACGAAGTCCCCCTCCGCCTGCACCCTGGTGAACACGTTCCTGTAGTCCGGATAGCTAGAAAAGAAGCTCCCGGATCGCCCCCACGATCACATCCAATGCAACCCCAGCCCAATTGGGATAAGGTTAAACTAACAGAAAAAAGTCTCGTCCCCGACGATCGGAGACAGAGCGACTAATCGATGACGGGGCGGAACTTGTAGCCGTACGCTATGATCCCAGAGCTCCCGTCCTCCTTGACCCGGCGGAACGCGACCTCCACCCTCATCCCCGCCTCCACCTCGTCAGGCTCCACGTCCACCACCTGGGACAGCACCCGGGCACCATCATCCAGCTCCACCAGAGCCACGACGAACGGAGAGTACTTCTCGTAACCCTCCGGAGGATTCCTCACCACAGTCCAGGTCACAACACTCCCCGTCCCCCTCAGCCCCACCTCCTCCAGATCCACAGATCCACACCCGGGACAGACAGCAACCCTCGGGAACAGCACCTTCCCGCACCCGGCGCACATCTCCCCCACGAGCCTGTAACGATACTTAGTCTCCCGCCAGTACCTGGGAACGCTCACATCAGACCCTCCTCAATATGTTCACCGCACACGTCGAACCCAAACCCCCCAGGCTCTGGGCCAACCCCAGCCGGGCCTCCTCCACCTGGCAGGGACCAGCCCGGTCCGAGAGCTGCAGTGCCACCTCCCCCACCTGGTAGAGCCCCGTAGCCCCCAGGGGGTTCCCCCGGGCCTTCAGCCCGCCGAATGTGTTCGTGGGGATATCACCGCCCCGCATCGTGTACCCATCCGCGACGTAGGCCGCCCCCTTCCCCTTCTCTGCGAAGCCCAGATCCTCCAGGGAGACGACCCCCGTGATTGTGGTCTCGTCGTGGACCTCGACCAAGTCGATCTCCGATGGAGAGACGCCAGCCATCTTGTAAGCCCTCTCGGCTGCAATCTTGACTGCGTCGAACGTCAGGATGTCCGGCCTCCCGGCCAGATAATACGGACCGGTCGCAACCGCCGAACCCACCACCTCCACACCGCCGTCCATGACGTCGGCGGGCCCGAGCACCAGGGCCGCAGCCCCGTCCCCCACCCCCGCGCACTCCAGCATGTGGATGGGATCCGCCTCCATCGGCGAGGAGACGATCCTGTCGATGCTCACCTTGAAGGGATACTGGGCGTGGGGGCTCCCCACGGCATGCTCGTGGCCCCGCACAGCGAACATCGCGATGTCCTCCGCGGATGCCCCGTACACGTCCATGTAATGCCTGTGGATCAGCGCGTTCAGCCCCACCTTCGTCACGCCGGTGTAGGCCGTGTACTCCTGGTCCTCCTCCATGGCCA
>JAUWBQ010000064.1 GCA_030601645.1 Candidatus Bathyarchaeota archaeon
TACAGCTACACCGTCCTGCTGCTCTGCTGGTTCGGCTGGATCGCCATCTACCTTTGCAGGTCCATCCTGGCGCCCATCCTCCCGGTGCTATCCGAGGAGCTGGGCCTCTCCCACGCCCAGGGGGGGATGCTGGAGACGGCCTACCTCATCGGCTACATCGTCATCAAGATCCCCGCGGGCGCCATCGCCAACCGCATAGGCATCAAGAGGACCCTCACCATCGGTATGGTGGGATACGCCGTCGCCACCGCCCTCAACTTCCTCGCCGCCGGCTTCACCCACCTCTTCCTCCTGAGGTTCCTGGTCGGCCTCTTCCAGGGAGTCCACCTCCCCCTGGCCAACACCCTCCTCTCCGAGAGATTCGGGGACAGACAGGGGCGGGCCATAGGGTTCCACGAGTCTGGGCCCAACGTGGGCAACTCCATCGCCTACCCCGTCGTGGTGGCCATCGCGTCCTCGTGGGGCTGGAGGTACGCCTTCCTCCTCCTCTCCCTCCCCGCCTTCATCCTAGCTGGAGCCGTCGCCATCATCCTGAAGGAGGAGAGGCCGGAGGCCATCGGTGAGAACGGGCATGAGAGCGAGGGCGACCACGAGCTACGCAGCTTCTTCAGGTACCTGGCCCCCCTCGCCCTCGCTCACGCGACCTACAACCTCTGCCTGAGAACCCTCCTCACATTCGCCCCCTCCTTCCTCGTCGAGTACAGGGGCATGACTCTGGCAACCGCCGGGTTCGTCGCCATGCTCATGCCCGCGGCGGGCTTTTTCGCCAAGGTCTCCAGCGGCTTCATCGCCGAGAGGGTGGGGAGGAGGAACGCCGTCTGCGCCGCGACCCTGTTGAGCGGCCTGTTCATCTACTCACTCACCAGGATCTCCGGGAAGATCCCCATCTCGGTCAACTTCGTGGCCCTGGGCCTAGCCATGTACTCCTTCTCCCCCACCATCTATGCATCGGTCACCTCAGGCCTCCCCAAGCAGCTGAAGTCCATCGGTCTAGGGGTCGTCACGATGACCGGGAACATCTTCGGCGCCTTCTCCACCTCCCTCATAGGCTACCTCATAGACGCCCGGGGGTACCAGGCGGCGTTTATGACCATCTCTGGGCTTGTTCTCGTGGCGACCGCCTTGATCTTCGCCGTGATGCAGGAGAAACCTGTCACGCCAGAAATTCTCTTGTGAATGGGGGGCGAGAAAAAGGGGTCCAAGAACCCGTGTACAGGCTCCGTTTGGCGTTGGATTTGGCCCTTGGCGGGTGTTAAGCCTGGATTCGTTCCAGCCTGTTCTCTATCGCTGCCTTCGGCAGTGCGCCGATGGTCTTGTCCACCAGCTGACCGTCCTTGAAGTAGAGGAGGGTGGGGATGCTCATTATGCCGTACTTCATGGGTGTGGCCCTGTTCTGGTCCACGTTTAGCTTCCCGAATGACACGCCATTCTTCTCTTTGGCTAGCTCTTCTATTACGGGGCTGAGCATCCTGCAGGGTCCGCACCAGGCCGCCCAGCAGTCGACCACGGCTATACTGTTGCTCTGGATGAACTCGTCGAAAGTGCCGTCGGTTATGTCTTTTACCATTCGATCACGGACCCTCTCTTTGAGGGGCGGGATATAAAGGTATTTAAAGATGTTCAACACCTTTGAACATGATATGTCCCTGAAGGACCTCCGATCCCTCATCACCACACCGGACATGGGCGCCGACGAGATCATGAGGTGCGCCCTCGGCGTCAGGACCACGGAGATAGAGGCCTACTGCGCCATCGTCTCGGGCGGCGCCTACTCCGTACAGGATGTCGCCGAGAGGCTGGGGAAGAGCCGCTCCACGGCCCAGCGCCTCCTCCAGAGCCTCGTCGAGAAGGGACTGGCCCGGAGGGAGGAACGCCTCATCGGCCTGGGCGGGTATCAATACCACTACAGCCCCATCCCTCCCGAGAGGATGAAAGAGGCCGTAAGGGAGAACCTCGAACGCTGGTACGGGCGGATGCTGGAGGAGCTGGACAACCTCCCGGATAAGCTGGAGGAAATGGGGAGAAGATGCCTGGCCCGGGACGGTCAGCAGCGGGTCAGGTAGCGGTCTATCTCCCACGACGTGATCCCGGGCCTGCTCTTTGCCCAGATCTGACCGGTGAAGGACATGTAGTCCTCGAACTCCTTCCTCTTCAGCTTCACAAGGCTCTCGGATATGTAGCCGCCGAGGGCTTCCGTGACCAGGGGGTCCTTCACGAACTCGTCGACCGCCTCGCCCAGATGCTCAGGGAGCACCTCCACGCCCCTATTTTTAAGCTCGGCCTGGGTGAAGTGGTAGACGTTCTCCGAAATGGGCTCCGCAGGCTCAACATTCTTGGCGACGCCGTCCATCCCCGCCTTCAGTGTCACCACCGCCGCCAAGTAGGGGTTGCACGAGGGGTCCGGATGTCTATACTCGACACGGGATGTCTTATCCAGCCCCTCGGGGTACTGGGGGACCCGGACCAGAGCGGAGCGGTTGCCGAAGCCCCAGGCGATGTAGACCGGGGCCTCGTAGTGGGGCACAAGCCTCTTGTAGGAGTTGACCAGGGGCGCCACGATCAGGGACATCCCCTTGGCGTGGCCCAGAAGGCCGTTGATGTATAGAATGGCCTTTTTGGATAATCCTTCGGGCATCTCGGGGTCCGAGAAGACGTTCTGCCCGGTTTCGAGGTCGATCAGGCTCTGGTGGATGTGGCAGCCACTGCCGTTGATCCCCCAGAAGGGCTTCGGCATGAAAGTGGCGTTCTTTCCGTGCTTATGGGCGATGGTCTTCACCACCTGCTTGTAGAGGAGCACGTTGTCGGCGGTCTTCATGGCTCCGGCGTAGCGGAAGTTGATCTCCTGCTGGCCCTCCGCCGACTCGTGGTGGACCTTGTCCAGCTGGAAACCGGCGGCCTCGAGGCACATCATGGTCTCCATCTTGATGTCCTCGGTCGGGTCCAGGGGGGGGAGGTCGAAATACCTTCCGGAGCCGAAGGGGGCTATGCCGCCGTTCTCCTGGGTGATGTAGAAGTACTCCAGCTCCGGCCCGGTGTTGAAGCCGTATCCCTTCTCCTCTAATTCGAGGACAGTGGTCTTGAGGAGGCCCCGGGGGTCGCCTTCGAAGAGGCTGCCATCCGGGTTGGAGACGTAGCAGAACATGGTCGCGATGCCGGGGGTCTCCCACATAGGGATGAGGAAGGTGGATGGGTCCGGGTTGGCGATGAGGTCGCTGTCGTTCACGTCTCTGAAGCCGGCTATGGAGGAGCCGTCGAAGCCTATCCCGTAGGTGAGGGCGTACTCCATCTCGTACTCCGGGATCAGCATAGCCCTGGGGTTGCCGTCCAAGTCCACCACCATGAGTCTGATGTACTTTATGTCGCGTCTCTTCAATAGTTCCCCTATGGGCTCCACGGCCTCCTCGTGGGTCAGTTTGAATTCCAGCATAATGCACACCCCGTCCCACTAGATGTATATTAACCTTATGGAGAGAAATCTTTACAAATGTATAGTTTTATGAGCGTGTATATTACAAACGTAAAGATTAACGCGTTAAATCATCGGTTCAATATACAAAGGACGACTTGGTGATATGGAGGGTCCGCGTTAATCGGGTGGAACGTACAATCGTATAACAACATCCCTGTTTATTCGCCCTTTAATAGGGAAATGATAAAATTCTTATACGTTCATAGATAAAACACAATAAATCAGATACAAACGATAAAGTGATAACATGTTCGCACTGGACGATATCGACAGGAAGCTCATAGGAGAGCTCCTCAGGAACTCGAAGAGATCCTTCAGGGAACTGGCGAGGGCCATCGGGGTCTCCGCAGCAACGGTGATAAACCGCGTGCAGAGGCTCGAGTCCGGCGGGGTCATCAAGGACTACTCGACCCGCTTGGACCACGAGAGGCTGGGCTACGAGCTCACCGTGGTCACGGAGATCATCGTCTCCAAGGGGAAGCTCATTGAGACCGAAGAGGAGATCGCCAAGATCCCCAACGTCTGCGCCGTCTACGACATTACCGGGCAGACCGACGCCATGGTGGTGGCCAAGTTCAAGAGCCGGAGCAGCCTGAGCGAGTTCACTAAGATGCTGCTCTCCATGCCCTACGTGGAGAGGACCAACACCCACGTCGTCCTCACCACCGTTAAGGAGGACTTCCGGATGATGAACGACTTGTGATTAGTAGAGCCATACCATCTCTTTCAATTCTAAATACTGGCCTTGAGTAACTCGACGACGCCACATAAACAGCCTGGAATCCTCTCCTTCCGCCATAATAAACGGGAAAAACATTTATCATTGCCAATGTTCTATATATTTACCAATAATGTCATCATCCGTCAAGGTGGGCAGGTACGGTCGGATCGTCCTCCCCAAAGAAATCAGGGAACAATACGACGTCGAGGAGGGCTCCCGGTTGATCATCAGGAGGCGGCAGGGGGAGATAGTCCTCATCCCTGTGAAGAGATACGAGAGGCCGACGGAAGCTCTGTATGGGAGCATCGAGTCAGAAGAATCCATCGACGAGCCGAAGAGGATCGCCAGAGAACACATCAGGAAAAAGCTGGCAGAGGAGATAGGTTGAGTCGCTTCGTCGACACCAATGTTTTTCTCTATGCAATCCTGAAACACTCCGAGTTCGGAGAGACCGCAAGGAAGATCCTAGAAGCCATCGAGGCGGGGGAAGCTGCGGTCACCTCGACGCTGGTTCTCTGCGAGATCGCATGGGTCCTAGAGTCAATGGGGAGACAAGGGAACATCAAGCCAACATTGGAGATGATACTGTCCCTCGGTAATCTAGAGGTGGCCGACCTCGACTCCGATGACCTCATAGTGGGGGCCAACTACATGACGCTATACCGTCTCGATTTCAACGACGGCGTGAATATCGCCATCATGGAAAGGCTGGGCATCACAGAGGTATATTCGAACGACGAGAAACACCTTGGGCGAGTGGACTTCGTCCGAGTGATGTTCGAGTGAGCGTCTGAAAATAAGGGAAAGAAATGGGTTAGCGGTTCTTCCTCAAGGTCTTCCCGGGCAGGGCTCCCGTGTGTTCTCCATGGTCGATTACGACTTCGCCGTTCACTATGACATAGGGTATGCCCGAGGCGAACCGGTGGGGGTCCACGAATGTGGCCTCGTCCTTCACCCTGGCGGGGTCGAAGACGGCGATGTCCGCCTTGAAGCCTTCCCTGAGGAGGCCCCGGTCTCTGAGGCCGATCTTCTGAGCGGGGGCGGAGGTCATCTTCCTCACCGCCTCCTGGAGGGGGATGACGGCCTCCCTGACGTAGTGGCCTATCACCCGGGGGAATGTGCCGTAGAACCGTGGGTGGGGCTTCCCCCTGCCCAGGATGCCCCTGGGGGCGACGGCGCTCCCGTCCGAGCCCACCATCCCGTGGGGGCTCCGCATCACCCTGCGGACATCCTCCTCGGACATGCCGAAGGAGATCACGGAGACCTGGGCGTCCTCGGCCAGGAGGAGGTCGAAGACGGCCTCGTACTCGTTCTTCCCCTCCATCTCGGCGATCTCCGAGATCCTCTTCCCCTCATACTCTGGATGGTTCTTCGCGGAGGCGACCATGATGATGTCCCAGGTCCTGTAGATGCCGCTCTCGTCCTCCGTGATCTTTTTCCTGATCTCGGGGTCCCCGAGACGCTCCAGGAGCCTGTCGGCACCCCCCTCCTGGGCCCAGTGGGGCATGTAGGCGGCGAGGCCTGTGCTGGAGGCGATGTAGGGGTACTGGTCGAATGTGACGTCTACACCTTCCTCGCGGCCTTCCCCGACCAGCCTCAGGGAGTCCTCCGTCTTCCCCCAGTGGGGCTTCCCCGAGGCCTTGAAGTGGGCGATCTGGACGGGGACTCCGGCCTCCTTCCCGATCCTCGTGGCTTCTTTCACGGCCTTCAGCAGGGTCTCCCCCTCGCCCCTTATGTGGCTGAAGTAGACGCCACCGTAGTCGGCTAGGACGCTGGCTAGTTCTATGATCTCCTCGGTCTTGGCGTAGGCGCTGGGGGTGTAGATGAGGCCGGTGGACATCCCCCAGGCCCCTTCCTCCATGGCGTCCGCGACGAGGCCCCTCATGGCCCTTAGCTCGGCCTTGGTGGGCTCCCTGTTCTCGTAGCCCATGACGTTCTGGCGGATTGTGCCCTGGCCCACCACGGCGACGAGGTTGAAGGAGGCGCCCACCCCGTCGATGAGGCCTAGGTAGTCCCCCATGGTCTCCCAGTTGAACTGGAAGTCCTCCCCCAGGCGGGCCCGCATGTACTTCTCCCGGTAGGCCCTGACGTCGGCGTTCATGGGGGCGGCGCTGCTCCCGCAGTTCCCCACCACCTCGGTGGTCACCCCCTGCCTGACCTTGCTCTCCACCCTGGGGTCGATGAGGACGTTGTAGTCAGAGTGGCTGTGGATGTCTATGAAACCCGGGGCAACGACCATGCCCTCGGCGTCGATGCGCCTCTTCGCTTCGGCGGCCCGGAGACCGCCTATGGCCTCGATGGTGCCGCCCTTCAGGCCCACGTCCGCCTTGAACCAGGGATTGCCTGTTCCGTCGATGATCCTACCGTTCTCGATGAGAATGTCGTATCCCATTTGAACTCCTCTATAGCACCTTGCATCTGGCTCTTAAATCGTTTTAGAGGAATGACGGGATGTCAATGGGCGCTGCGCGCCCTGACGAGCCTGATCACGAGCAGAACCACACCTATCAGCCCCGTGAATATGCAGAGCATATAGATCAACAAGGCTGTCCCGAGGCCCCCCAGGAGGGGGTTGAATGAGAAGGGGTAGAAAGGCCTTATGTCCGTGTAGAGCGGGGAGTCGAGGAGTATGTGCAGATAGACTCCGGAGAGGGCTGCCGCATAAACGCTCCTTGGGCTTGACACCTGCTCCAAACCCACCAGCCTCATCAGAGGCTCCAAGTACCCTCTCATTCTTATCATCACGAGGGCCAAGAGGAGGGCTACGAAGGTCCCGCCCAGGAAGGAGTGGAGCAGGCCGTGGAGGGGGAGGTCCAGGCTGCTCGCCCTATGGAGGCCGAAGGTCAGGATCACCAGGGGTTCGATGTCCACGATGACGTTTGCCACCAAGAAGGTCGGGAGGTCGATGTAGCGCAGGAGGACCATGCCGAAGAACAAGGCCGGGCCGAGGTGAAGCGGGGTGAAGGGCATGCTCGATCCTACATTCACCTTCTTGAACTTAACCCTCTCGTCCGCTTAGCCCCGTGTTGGCCGCCAACATTGAATTGATAGTGGTTTCCCCAGCCGTTGGGGTCTGATTGGACTCAGGAAATATATGTCTCCTAGAACTAGTTTGTTAATAGGGCCGTTCATGGCTGAGAATTACCGATTCGTCAGGTTCACATGGTTGGAGCGCCGAGACCTCGAGGCGCTGGGACGAGAGATGTCCGACCTCTTCGAAGTCAAGACGCTGTTAGTCCCCACGGACGACTGGGACATCATCCCCAGCCCCTTCGAGAGAGAGGGGCTCAGGGTCAGAGCGGACACACTGACTGCCCGCCTCGCCCCCATGAGGGCCACCATCTTCCAGAGGGAGAACGCCCCCTTCACCGAGAGGGATATGGAGCTCAGGCGGCGGATACTCGAGATATACCCCAGGGACCGGGCCTCCCCATTCGCCCTTGGGGTCACCGATGAGCCGAAGTTCGATATCGAGGAGTAGAAACCACTACTTCGTCTTCGCCCTCAGGAACTTCTGCTTCTTCGGGCTGCTGGAGCTCGCGGGCCTCTTGTAAACCTCCACCAACCCCTTCCTGACTAGGCTCGGTACAGCCCCGGCCATCTTGAAAGGAACGTCCTTGGCCATGAGGTCGCCAGCCCTCTGTATGAGCGCGTAGACCTCCCTCTCGACCTCGGTCAGATCTTCCTGCATACTTTTTCAAGCTCCCTGGAGTCGCTCCTGCTCTGTAAGTTGGCACTAGGGATTAAAAAGTGCTGGGGGTTCAGGCGCTCAGCCGCCTACGATGATGGGAAAGATGACGACGCGGTCCCCCGGCTTCAGCCTGGCGGAGGGCCAGAGCCTGCGGTCGTTCACCAGAACTCCCACGACCCGCCTATCGAAGGCGTAGAGAACGTCCTCCCCCAGGGTGGCGATGAACTCCCGGAGGGTGGCGGGCTCCTCGACGAACCTTACCGTGAGGACAGGGTACATCCCAATGTTCTTACACAGCAGCCCGAGATATCAGTTTTGAGAGAATTCGAGACCCATCCACATCAAGGGGTTGCAGGCTCGAAGCCTGTCAGCCTCAGGATGTTCCCCCTGAAGATGGCGTCGATGTCCTCCTCGGACACCAGAGGGGAAGACCCTACGCCCAGGGACTTCACGGCCTCGTACTGCTGCTCCAGGATGTTGCGCCTCCAGCCCCGGGGGAAGAATGTGGAGTCGGTGCCGAAGAGGACCTTCTCCGGGCCTCCAGCCTTTATGGCCCTCTCGAAGATCTTTCTGATGTCGAGGTCGTAGGCCATGTACCGCATCCAGGAGTTGGAGCCGCTGGAGTCCATG
>JAUWBQ010000096.1 GCA_030601645.1 Candidatus Bathyarchaeota archaeon
GTATGAACGTAGACGTTCTCCAGGTTCACACTGATGTCCAGCGAATCGGGCTTCACGATGTAGATCCTGCCTTCGGGTATCATCTCCTTGAGCCTTGAGACGATCAGTTCGTGTATGCCGAAGTACTTGGTCGTGATGTAAGCGATCTTCTCGTGGCCCTCCAATCCCTCGGCTAACAGTCCTAGGACATTGCCTAAGACGTTGATCTCTGGATAGAGGCTTATGAGGTATTCCCCGTAGAAGCGGTGGACCGTGGCTATGGCCTCCAACAGAATCTCGTTGAGCGCCTCCCTTCCTTTCTCGCTCACGCTGTACATCTTCTTCCTCGGTCCATGGCGGCTCTTCTCCCAGCGGTCGTCGAGCAGCCCTTCCTTCCGCATATCGTTGAGGACTCTGTAGAGGCGGCTGAGCTCCACATCGACCCCTTGGAGAGCGAGCCTCCTGTTGACATCGTATCCGTAGAGCTCGCTGCCCCCGAACATCTTCAGGATGGTTCTCTTCAACTCGTCAGTTCTCAAACAATACACCACCGCACACGGGAACACGCGCATTGTATCCCCCATCGTTAGATGGACACATGCGAACTATGATGCTAACCATCGCCGACACATGCTTCTAGTGGGTCTAATAACAATCTATTACCCCCGTTTATAGCTAATAAATACCTAGGCACTTTTTACTATAGTACGGCGATACATATAGTCTAGGTGGAAACTCGCCTGAAATATATGAGAGTTTTATTTAGAATCTACAAGAAAGGCCTTGTACCCTTTCATACTTGAGCCATCGGCCATCTTGAATGAAACGGGCAGAGTTTTGAATGAAACAGGCATGGGGATGTCCGCTTGCAGGGGAATTGGCTGCTCTATTGCTATCGGGTCTTCTCCGATCTTCATGAAGCTAGGCGGAAAGAGCCGATAGAGGGTCAGCGTCATGGCTATCGGGAATCCGAAGAATACTACTATCGCCAAGGCGATTAAGGCAAACATTCCCGTTACAGGATCCATACTAATGATTCCTCACTTTTCTATTACTCTTTTTTCAGCGATTATATATAAGGAGCTTAGAAACATACACAATTATAGTGGGTTTAATATAGTTCAAACCATCACCAAATACAACCACTATAGTATTAATAGTACTATAGTAAAATTATCTTATGTGAATATAAACAGTAGTGTTTTGTTCTAAGATGATGGTGCCTACTCCCTGGACCCGTAGCCTTCGGGGATGTGCACTCTGATGAGAATGGAGACTGTGGAAAAAAATGGGTATCCTGAACATCAACTCCGTCGAGGACGCCATGGTCACCGTGGTCACCATGGGTTCCGAGGGGAGCCTGGCCAAGGCCATCAAGCTCATGAATGCAGGGGACCTGGAGTGCATAGTCATCACGGAGGGTGGGGACCCAATGGGAATCCTGACCAAGCGGGACATCATCCGGCTCGTGGCCCAGGACACCGACATAGATAGAGTCCCCGTCAAGGACGTGATGACGCGCCCCCTGATAACGATCGAACACGACGCCACCGTCGAGGGCCTCCTGAGGCTCATGGAGGAGAAGAAGATCCACCACCTTCCGGTCATGAAGGGGGGCAAGCTCGTGGGGATCGTCGACTCCCAGAGGATCAGATCTCTCGGCCTTCTCGACGCTCTCTCGATATTCACCATCAGCGCCCACGCCCACTACACGCCGTATCTCTACGCGAAGATGTCCCAGGTGTACGACGTACTGGCCGAGAGGCTAGAGGGGGTCACCGACATCCCTGAGATAATCAGGATCGTGAGCGACGAGCTCCGAGAGCGGGAGCTGGTGGACGAGATCACGATGGAGCAGGTCGACGACGAAATAGTCCTCACCGTCAAGGACTGCATGTACAGCAAGTCCGTCCATCCCTTCATCGAGGGGGAGAAGGAACTCTGCGTGATGGGACTCCTAGCCTCCATGTCGATCCAGAAGGCCACGGGCAAGAGGGTCAACTTCGTGAACTTCTGCGACATCACCGAGACTGGTTCCAAGACCAGGATAATCATGAGATGAGCGGTTGCAGGTGGAATGAATCGTGACCGAGAGACGGGACGAGAACGTCGACGAGGCCGAAGAACTAGAGGCGCCGAGCAGTCCATCCCGGAGGGCTTTCCTCAAATTCCTCCTGGCGGCTTCGGCCTTGCTCTCCTTCCTCCCCTTCACGCCCATGATCGAGTTCTTCTACGTCAAACCCAACAAACCGGATTTATCTAGGAGAAAGATTGCCAACAAGAGAGACCTCCCAGAGGGCAGCTCGATGATCTTCTTCTTCCCGGGAGAGGAGGACGTAGATCGCTCCATCCTCACGCACCTTTCCGCAGAGTACCAGTTGTCGGCTGTCGAGGAGGGGAAGGACGAGTTCATCACAGACGGATTCGTGGCCTTAAACACCATCTGCCCCCATCTGCTGTGCCCCGTCGAATTGCCCGAAGACGACGTAATCGTCTGTCCATGCCATGGGGGATTCTTCGACATCAGGGATGGATCCGTGCTCGGAGGACCACCCCCGAGGCCTCTGCCTGCGATAAAGCTCGAAGTCGATCAGAGTACCGGGGACATCTACGCGGTCGAGCTGATCGGGAAGATAGGCTACGGAAGGGAATGACCGGAAAAATCGGAGAGTCTGACATGTCAAGATCTAAAAGTTTGATTGATCGGATTGGAGACCTGTACAGGTGGATCGACGACAGGTTCAAGGCCACGGCGCTCGCCAGCGTGAGATACAGCTTCCCCTCGACCTTCTCCCACGTCCTCAGCAACCTCGGCATGGCGACGGTGATCTGTTTCCTGGTCACGGTCGTCACGGGTCTCCCTCTCCTCATCTACTACCGCCCGACCCCCTGGAACGTGGCCTACGACTCTATCAAGTTCATCACAGAGGAGGTGGCTTTCGGCGCCCTCCTGAGGGGCGTCCACTACCACTCCTCCAACGGCATGGTGTTATTCTCGATACTCCACGCCATCTACGTCTTCTTCAAGAGGCTGTACAAGGGCCGGTTCGACTTCCTCTGGGTCACCGGCGTACTGCTGGCCGTCCTCACCGTCCTCACGGCGTTCACGGGATACGTTCTCATCTTCAACGACAGGGCCGTGGAGGCCCAGAACATCATGATGGGGATCACCGAGGCCATCCACCCTCTGATGAAGGCTCTCTTCGCCGGTACGGGCCTCTCCGACAGGGCCCTGCGCCTGTATGCTTTCCACATCGCAATCCTCCCGACCATCATCCTAGCCTTCCTATCTGTGCACCTGCCGAGAGCCCTGAGGATCAGCGTACCCATGATCATCGGCATCTTCGCGGTACTCCTCATAGCCACAGGCATCTACCCCGCGGAGCTGGGTCCGAAATACGACCCTGCGATTACGATCCAGTTCATGCCCCCCGAGTGGTACTTCCTCTGGGTCTTCACCCTGTTGAGGACCTGGGCCCCCGTGATCTACGTCGGGGTCCTGATACCCGGCATCTGGGTCGTCCTGATGATGCTCGCGCCATGGATCGACACGGGGCGGCGGCCCAGGCTGACTGACAGGCCCAAGATGGCCATCATCGGGGTCTCCAGCATCGTCTACTTCATCTATCTCACGTTGAGGGGGGTCACGGGGGTCGGTCCCCCTGCGACCCAGATCCCAGCCTACGAGGTGGTCGGGGTCCTCGTCGCCGTCGTGCTCGCCTCGGGCATCGTGTTCCGACTGATCACCCCCATGCTCAACAGGAGAGTCAAGTCGCCTAAGCGAGGCGAGGGACGATACCTGACACCGAACATAGCGACAGCCCTTCTGCTGGCGATCGTCGGCGTGCAGTTGGTCCTCGTGTGGGCCTTCGCCAACGCCTACGTCATGGGGAACTCCCGGCTGGTCTCTCTCGATTTAGGGTTGATCCTGCTCGGTCTCGGGATGTCTCAACACATATACGCCACCGCCTCGAAACTACCCTCAAGTGCGAAAAGGTGAAAAAAATGGGTAAGAGATCTACTCCAAGGATGCTTTATCTCCTCATCGCCGTCACTTTACTCTCAACGGCAATGGGCTATCACGTAGAGGCACAGGAAATCGAAAATTACCTAGGCCCTGAAGCATGCATGACCTGCCACTCAACGCAGTATGAGGAGTGGGGAGACTCGAAACACTCGCAGGCCTTCTCGGATCCCGCCTTCCAGGAAGAGTGGGCATCCAAGGGCAATCCTGATGACTGCCTCCAGTGCCACACCACGGGTTTCGACTCCTCCTCGGGGGACTACGCCTTCGAGGGGGTGACCTGTGAGTCCTGCCACGGTGCCGGTCTTACCATGGCGGTCGACACGTCCCCGGAGCTGTGCGGGAGCTGCCACACCGGGGAGTACGGGAAGAACAGGTTCGAGGAGTTCTCGGAGGGCACCCACTTCGACTCAGGGGTCACCTGCTCCGACTGCCACATGTACGAAGAGAGCCACCGCATGGAGATCGAGTCCAAGGCCTGCGCCACCTGTCACACGGGCGAGGGCATCCACTCGCGGAGCATGATAGGCGATCTGCAGATCAGGGCCCTACATGCGGAAGACCAGGTAACACAGATCGAAGCGGAGCACCAAGAGGTTCTCGACCAGTTGTCAGATGTGCAGAAGCGTGCAACTCTCGTGGGCCAGCTGACATATGTCGGGGCTGCGGCGCTCCTACTGATGGGGCTCGTTGTTGTGTTTCTCTACATGAGGCAGAGAGGGACCTCTTAACATTTTTTTACTTTCGTGAATGTGGGCATCGTCAATCTGGAATGATGTCCTCTATTCCTTCTGGGTCAATTCGAAACCCAAGATCGTCCGTAAAAAAAAAATAAGAAAGGGGATTTGAACGATGCAGCTGGATTCTTCGTCTGCTACTTCTTCATGAACGCGGATGCGACGGCTACCAACGCGAGGAGCAGAGCTCCCGCCGAAGCGTAAGTCGTCCATCCTGCGGTTCCCGGATCTCCCTGTTCACCCTGAGGTCCTTTTGGTCCAACAGTTCCTTGTTCGCCCTGCGATCCCTGAGGCCCGGCTTCTCCTTGTGACCCTGCGGGACCCTGTGGCCCCTCCGGCCCCTGGATGAGTTCGACGGGTTCAAGCTCCACGTCAATCCAAGAGAAGTCAAGAGTAGCGGGATCCCTGCAAGTAGAGTAGTGGCCTGCGTTAGTCCATCCGTTCAGGACGCCGGGCTCTCCAGTCTCATCGGGGTCCCAGTATGCGATGGACACCTTGACTGTCTCACCGATGACGAACTGGGCATCCTGTTTCAGCGTGTCACTCGTAGTCAGAGACCTTTTCATCTCGAAGATCCACTCTCCATCGGCGCCGACGGCCGACATGTCAGTGTGGGCCCACGAGCCATAGAGCTCGTTCGCCGTAGCATCGTCGTGTCGATCGAATATGCTCAAAGCGTACTCGTCGTCGAGGTTCCCCACCGGGTCGTTTCCCGACAGCAGGTTGAATCCGGCCACGACGCCGGGGCCCGTGTCGAGCTCCCAGTGCCAGATGTCGACGTATCCGGCTCCGCCACCCATCTCCGGGGTCGCGGCCTCGTCGACGGCGAAGAGCACTGCGAGGGCTGGCGAGTTGCGATGGTGGGTGACGTTGTAGTCGAAGTCGTCCGTGATGATGGCCAGGACGTAGATGTTGGAGTCGTCGTATGCCACCCTGAGCTCCAGCCCGTCCACCATCCTGTTGTCGGGGGACATCGGCTGGATCATGGTGATCTTGGTGCCTGGGACCCCGTCCCAGTCGCCTATGAGGCCGTCGATGGTGATACCTGTGTGTTTGACGGCTGTCACTTGTACGTCGGCTGAGACGGCTGTTACTGAAAGAAGCGCCATGGACATCAGAATCAGGTAGATCGTTCCGAGCGTTTTCTTGTCATTTGCTCTCATCTTTTTTCATCTACCGCCCCAGTAATGAGTGAGGCGATATAAACGATTCAGGTAATCTTACTATAGTACTATTTTACATATAGTGGATCCCAATCGTGCAATGAGTATAACTCCACAGGATCCGCCTTATTTATGTGCATAATTCGACCCGAACACTCGTAGGCCCAGGTACGGCTCACCGTTTACCCATCAATCAGACGTTCCAGTCGAATCAGATGCGGCTTCGAAGGCTCGTTTACCCAGCTTTAAGGCCTTCAAGTTGAGCTCGTAGTACCTTGGTCTCAGGCTCTCCTTCATCACCTGCAACAAGGTCTCCTCCCCGAAGGGGAGCACTCCGCTGGCGGCGAGGGAGATGCCCCCCTCGATGGCGCCCCGCGCTATGGCCTCGTTCCCCATGAGGAGGGCCACTTCGCCGGGTCTATCAGATGCGACAGGATGAATCGACATATCTTCCTTTACACTGGGAACATGGGAAAAAGGGTTTCCGGTGGTCCGATTTTACCGCGCGTTGGCTTGTATCCGGACCGTTGTAGAATAGAATGCATTTTTTTTTCGGGGTTATGGGGTATTCGTTTGACCGTTTTGCGTCGCGTGTTCAACGGTCTGCCCCGAGAGGTAACCGCCGTGAGTGTCAGTGACCCTGACCTTGACGAACTCCCCGAGAGCCACAGGCTCATGGAGGACCACGGTCTTGTAGGCGTGATTTCTGCCCACCATGCTCCCGTCCCTGCCGGCCTCGTCGATGAGGATCTCCCCCTCCCAGCCCATCCAGCGGCGGCTCCCCTCCAGGCTCTGACGCCTCCAGAGGGCGGAGAGCCTCCTGGACCGCTCCTTGGTCTCCCTCCCGTGGAGCTGGC
>JAUWBQ010000026.1 GCA_030601645.1 Candidatus Bathyarchaeota archaeon
AGCCCGCTTTGTGACGAGCTCCTCGGCGGTGTACTGGGCGGTAGCAGCCTTGAGGGACTCCTCGATGTTGGGCTTGATGACCCTGGAGACATAGTCCTTCCTGAGGTCCCGGTAGATCTGGTTGACGGCGTTAGGATTGAGCCTGAAGTTCACGGCGACGGTGGTCGAGACCACCTGGAGGTCGTCGGTAGCCGCGGACTCGGTGGACTCTGCCTTCTGTATCTGGACGTTCATAAACTCCACGGACTGGACGAAGGGTATGATGAAGCTCAACCCCTCGCCGAGTATCTTCTCCTCTGGCTTACCCCAGGTCAGGAGGACCCCTCTGTAGCCGGCGGGGGTCCGCACGAAGGCCTGGGTGTATATGACCCCCCCTGCGATGATTATTATCACGAGCACCGCGATGAGGCCCGAACGGCGCACAAAAAAATCCGAGACCTCGGGGCTGCGCCCGACCCCCCTGTCCCCCCTGAATGAAGAGTCTATTCCACTCATTCTCATCGTCTTACATCAACGAGAGGGGTAGACTTAAACCGTTCCCCTAAAATGCGACCACACACTCGTTGATAGACACCTAAAACTTGGTTGGGCTGGGAATTTTTCCATAATGCGTGTCAACTATTCCTCGGATTCTGGGGGAGGCCAGCTATAGTATTCGAGCCTTTTCTCGATGATCCGCTCCAACACCTCCTTGAGCAACTTTCGAAGGGGGGTTGACCCTCCCTCGACGTCCTCTTCCAAGTCGTATAGGGAATCCAAGAACGCCACCTCTGGATAGATCGCACCTTCGCCGGGGATCTCTCTTCCATCTCTCACCGTCTGGCCTCTGATTGTTAGAGTTACTGCGCGTGTATTACGGTGTTTTTATCCTAAATATCATGTTCCCCTCGCTCAGGAGATGAAGGGTTATGCCCCCACAATATTCACCTTCCCGGATCCAAGGCAAGGTTTTTCTATCTCAGGGTCAGGATTCAAGGGGAGATCAAAGATGTCGGACAGGCAGCTTCTGGTCAGCAAGATCGAGAACGGGATAGTCATAGACCACATCCCGGCAGGAAAAGCGTTCCAAGTCCTGAGGCTGCTCAAGGTGGACCCGAAGGCGAGGGCCCTCATCGCCCAGAACGTGGAGAGCCGAAGCCATGGGGCAAAGGACCTCATCAAGATCGAGGGCTCCTACCTGACCAGCAAGGAGATCGACCTCATAGCCCTCGTCGCACCGTCGGCCACCCTCAACATAATCGAGGATTGGCAGGTGAAGGACAAGCGCCGGATACGGCTCCCCGAGAGGATCGAGGGCATCTTCAGTTGTCCCAACCCCCTCTGCCCCACCAACGCCGAGTACACGCCACCCCGGACCCGGTTCGACGTGGAGGCCGACGACGGAGTCGAGTCCATCAAGCTCCGGTGCACCTACTGTGATTCCCTCCTCTACTACGGTTCCATCCTCGACTACATCAACAGCGACGGCTTCAGTTTGGAGGGGGGCGGACTGGTCTCCAGGGAGAAGATCGAGCAGGTCTTCCTGGACATCCTCATGAAGAAGGGCGCTCTCCGGCTGCCGCCCAACCCGGATGAGCCATTCATATTGAAGAGCGGGAGGCCCTCTCCTTACTTCGTCAACCTGGGCGCCCTCACCGACGGAGAGTCCCTGGCGGCGGTGAAGTGGGCCTTCGCCAGCTACGTCGTCCTCCTCATGGAGCAGGGGTTGCTCAAGGATTTTGACTACGTCTTCGGCCCCAGTTACAAGGGCATCAGCCTCGCCACGTTGACCTGTGAGGGGCTCAAAGAACTCTACGGCATGGACAAACGGTACATGTACGACCGGAAGGAGGAAAAAGACTACGGGGACCTCTCCGCGGACAAGGTCATCGTGGGCGCAGGCTACTTCGAACAGGGGCAGAGGATCCTGATCGTGGACGACACCATCACGACGGGCACCACGAAATTGGAGAGCATCGAGAAGCTGAAGCTGCTTGGGAAACATGAGGTCGTAGGATTTATCATCGCCGTCGACAGGCAGGAGAAGATGGGGGACACGGATAACATAGAGGAGAAAGGAGCCGTCCAGTACATCGAGGAGGAGTTGGGACTGAAGGTGTTCTCCATCCAGAACATCCAGAAAATCTACGGCCTCATCAAGGACAGCCTGGACGAAGACCTGAGGCGCCTCTGGGTGGACTACTACAGCAAGTACGGCACGGAAAAGCTGGAATAAGATAGCCCTGCAAAGCCAACGCTGAACCTGGATTTGAAAATTCAGGGTTTTTAACCCGTCGTTCCCGAATCTCTATAGATCGTCATGAAGCATTTTGACATCATGGTCATCGGCTCAGGCTCGGGGATGTCCATCGCAGACGCCGCCCTCAATCGGGGGATGAAAGTCGCCGTCGTCGAGGCAGGCCCCCTGGGCGGCACATGCCTGAACAGGGGCTGCATCCCGTCTAAAATGGTGATATACCCCGCAGACGTCATCAACACCATCCGGGAGGCCGGGAAGTTAGGCATCAAGGCCAGCATAAAGGAGATCGACTTCGCCCACATCATGGAGCGCAGCGCCAGGCTCGTGGAGGAGGACGTGAACCACATGGAGGCCGGGGTGAGGCCGGCCCCCGGCCTGACGATGTACCGCGACGTGGGGGAGTTCGTCTCCGACTACACCATGGAGGTCAGTGGAGAGACCATCGGGGCAGAGAACGTCTTCATAGTCTCAGGCGCCAGGCCCAGGATACCCCCCATCGAGGGGTTAGAGGAGGCGGGCTACCTAACAAGCAGGAACGTCTGGGAGATCAGGGAGCGCCCCGAGAGCATCCTAATCGTCGGGGGAGGCTTCGTGGCCGTCGAGTTCGCCCACTTCTTCTCCAGCGTCGGGAGCGAGGTCACCCTCCTCAGCAGGAGCCCCCGCCTCATCAAGGTCGCTGAGCCCGAGGTCTCGGAGCTCCTGGGCCGCGAGATGGGGAAGAGGATGGACATCCACTACGGCGTGGAGGCGGTCGAGGCCCGCAGGAAAGGCGGCCTGAAGGAGATCGCAACCGTCAGCAAGGCCACCGGTGAGAGAAGAAAATTCCGAGGGGAGGAGATATTGATCGCCGCAGGCCGCCGCTCCAACGCCGACCTGTTGAAGCCGGAGAATACAGGGGTCGAACTGGACGACAGGGGCTATGTAATCGTCAACGAGCACCTGGAGACGAGCAAGCCCAGGATCTGGGCCTTCGGGGACGCCATCGGCAAGCACATGTTCAAGCACGTGGCCAACTACGAGGCCGGAGTCGCCTGGAACAACTTCGCCCACCAGCACAAGGAGGCCGTAGACTACTCCGCCGTCCCCTACGCCGTCTTCACCCACCCCCAGGTCGCCGGCGTCGGCATGACGGAGCAGCAGGCCCTCGACGCCGGGTACGACGTCCTCATCGGCTCCTACGATCACAAGAACACTGCGAAGGGGGCGGCCATGGGAGTCGAAGAGGGCTTCGTGAAGGTCGTCATCGACGCTTCCACAAACAGGATCCTAGGGGGAAGCATCATCGGGCCCTACGCTGCGGTCATGATGCAGGAGATCATCAACGCGATGAACACCAAGGATGGCACGCCGGACTCCATCCACCGCGCCATGTACATCCACCCCGCAGCCCCCGAGGTGGTCCAGAGGGCCCTCTTCAACCTTCGCAGAGCGGGGCACAGCCACGAGCACCACTAACCTCTCACTCTCTCTCGCCCCCTTGGTTGAACGTCCGGTTTAAATATCGTCGTCCGACTCCCTCCCCATGGAGGTTTCTGAATGGTTGAACCGAGCGTTGGATCGGAAGCCCCGGCCTTCTGCCTCCCCAACCAGAACGGCGAGGAGATATGCCTCAGCGACATCAAAGGGAGATGGGGGGTCCTGTACTTCTACCCCAAGGACAACACCAAAGGCTGCACCCTGGAGGCCCTCGACTTCACGCTGAACAAGGCCGAGTTCGAGGCCATGGGAGCCGTCGTCCTCAGCGTCAGCCCCGACTCGGTGGAGAGCCACCAGGGGTTCTGCCTGAAGCACGACCTCACCATCACCCTGCTGAGCGACCCCGATCACGGGGTCCTGGAGGAGTACGGCGTCTGGGATCTGAAGAAGATGTACGGCCGTGAGTTCCACGGCGTCGTCAGGAGCACATTCCTCATCGACCCGGAGGGGAAGATAGCCCACGAGTGGCGGAAGGTCAAGGTGGGTGGCCACGTCGACGCCGTGAAGGAGAAGCTCGCGGAGCTGAAGGGGAGCCGGGAGTAGGGGGCCAATGGAGGTCAGAGAGGCCATCGAGACGAGGAGGGCGTACAGATCCCTCGACCCCGCCACCATCACCGACGAGCTAATAAGGGACCTGGCGGCGAGCGCCCGCCTCGCCCCCTCCTGCTTCAACTACCAGCCTTGGAGGTTCGTGTTCGTAAGGGACCCCGAGGTCCTCGGGAAGATGCACGGCGCCCTAGCCAAGAACAACAGGTGGATCCAGAGGGCCTCGATGATCGTCGCCGTGTTCAGCAGGGAGGAGGACGACTGCAGCGTCCGGGGCCGGGTCTACCACCAGTTCGACACGGGGATGGCCACGGCCTTCCTCATCCTCAGGGCCACGGAGCTGGGCCTCGTCGCCCACCCGATAGCGGGATACAAGGAGAAGAAGGTTAAGAGGATACTTGGGATTCCTGAGGAGATGCAGGTCATCACCCTCGTGGCGGTGGGGAAGCACGCCGGGGTCCTCCACGACCTCCTCACGGATAGCCAGAAGGAACAGGAGAAGGAGAGGCCGCCGAGGCGTCCCTTCGAGGAGTTCGCCTACGTCGACAGATACGGGGGATGACTGGGGCAGAAAAGGAAACGTAAAGGCCTCCTTTTTTTATCTTGAGCTTCCTGATCCCTAATTCAACTAGTTTTTCAGGTGAAAGAAAAAATGAGGTGAATTTTCGGGTCTACTTCGTTGTTATTGTGTACTTGCATCCGAGGGGGGCCATGGCCTCGTCTATCTTCCCGATGAGACCGTTCAGCTGGTCCATGTTGGGTTCGGTGAACCACTCGAAGAAGAAGTCGTGCTCTCCAAGGGACTCTCCGGACTTGCTGATTATGTTGCCGCAGCGTTCCACGGTTACCTCGCCTGCACCGCTGAGGTATTCCATGGTGCCCTCGATCGTGTCGAACGTAGCCGGATTCTGGGAGATGAGGGTGTCCATGATGCAGACCTCAGGCATGTCGATGGCGATCTTCTGAAGCTCCTTGATAGCCTTCAAAGTAGGAGGCCCGTAAATCTTGATCAAGCTCTTCATTTCTATAAGCCTCAAGTAAACCTTGAAAAACCAAGATTATTAAACATTTATAAAAGATATCAAAAAATAGGAAATTCCGACAATTTGAATAATTAATATAGATAAAATTAACCGCATCACTTAATCTTCTCCTAAATAGAAAAGGTTCAATGGACCTTCGTGCGTAAAGTTAGAGAAAGGTGGTGGTTTATTATTTCATGAGGAAGTCTTGGAGGTTGTCCTTGGCCTTCTCCCTCTTCTCCTGGAAGTCGACCAGGAACCGGCTGATGATCTTCGCCAATCGCGCCTTGCAGTCGCCGCAGACCAGGGCTCCCGATCTGCAGTCGTTCTCCAGGTCGACGAGTCTGGCGTCGTCCTCCTCGAACAGGAAGTAGTAGTAGGCGTAGATGCTGCAGACTGTGGGGTCTCCCCCTTTCTCCCTCTGCTCCCGGACGGTGGGCTGCCCCCCTGTGAATGCCCCCATCACCTTCTTCTCTGCATCCTCGGGGGGTTCGACGGTGAAGATGGCCGTCTCCGGCATCGAGGATGACATCTTACCCCCCTTACCCAGGCCGGGAAGGAACTTGGCGTGGATCTGGGCCGGCTTGTAGTAGCCCATCTTCTCGGCGATGTCCCTGGTCATCCTCCAGTAGGGGTCCTGGTCGATGGCCGCGGGGATGAGGCAGGGGATGTTGGCGCCCTCCCTCTCGCTCTGGAGGAAGCATGTCATGGCCTGGAGGGCGGGGTACCAGATCATGCCTATGTTGTCGCTGTCCTTGAACCCGAACACGGCCTTCGCAGTGCTGTATGTGACCCGCTTCGACACCCTAAGGGCGATCTTGTAGAGGTGGTGGATGTGCTCCGTGTCGCTGAATATGCGGGTCTTCTCCGCGTCCAGCCCGCAGGCGATGACGTCCAATGCGTTGTCATACGTGTACCCAATAGTCTGCTCAAGGGTCAGGTGGTCCTCGAACACGAATTTTTCGTCGTCCGTCATCTGGAAGTAGAGGTCGGCGTCGAAGGCGTCCTGGAGGTACTTGCAGAAGAACCATGGAAGGAGGTGGCCCAGGTGGACGTGCCCAGATGGTCCGCGGCCCGTATATAGACCCACACGATTCCCCTTCTCGTGCTCGCCGAGCCACCAGTCCGTGTCCCTGTGACTCAGGTATATCCCGCGCCGGAGCTGCAGGTGCATAAATCCGGCCTGCCTGGCAATCCTATCCGCGATGCTGGAGGTCATGGGCTGGACGCCGAACTGCTCTATGAGCTTGTCGTAGTCGACCTTCCCCTTGACCTCCCAGGGGGTCACCACCATCTCTTCTTCTTTTTCCGCCATTTCTCTCTACACCTCTTCTCTGAGAACGCGCCTTACCCCGTCTAGACCTGAAGATCGTATCTCGGGGAGGCAGCTCAGAACCTTTTCTTGACTGGCCCGGTTGTCTTCCTCCGTCAGGAGGACGCCGAATCCCAGTCCGAGTGATACACACTCATGCCTCCTTGGCGTATCAGTTAGGGAGGGAAAGGTTTTAAAAACTTACCTTTAAAGGGCAGGCGGCTCAGCGGGGCGTCACTCGAGGTCCTTGGCCATGATGACGTCGTCGATATACTCGCCGTCCCTGAGATGGTGGCGGGGAATCCTGCCCACCTCCCGGTAGCCCGCCTTCTCGTAGACGTGGATGGCCCTCTCATTGGTGGCGAAGACGTTCAGAGTCATCACCTCGATTCCCAGCCGGCGGGCCTGGTCCTCCGCCTCCCTCATGAGCTCCGAGCCGATGCCTAGATCCCTGTAATCCCTGGCGAGGGAGATACCTAGGACCCCGACGTGGCTCGACCGGCCCCCCTTCGGATACACCTGGACCTAGCCCACGAACCTTCCGTCGACCTCGGCGACGATGCCCACTCCCTGATCCTTCTCAACCCTTGAGAGGTACCCGGCGAGCCAGTCGACCTCCTCGTCCCGGGTCATCTTCCTGTTAACGGTGATCTCTACACCCTCGTCCACCAGGGCGTTTATGAACTCTAGCATGTCGTCGAGTTCCGACCACCGGGGCGCCCTCAGAGCGATCTCCCTGCCGTCTTTTGCCTGAAACATCCTGAAGAACGTCCCAGCTTTCATGGACCTCACCGATGAATCCAGCTCGCTTCGGAATTATAATATGACCGATTTGTTGAATCTATGAAAAAGAGGGGGGGGGAGGATCAGTCCAAATGTTCTCTCCTCTTGGGCGCTCATCGGAGGGTCACACGCTTGCCCGTCGCGGCATGGGTTATTGACTCCGAAGTAGGTGGTGTGATCGACTGTCCTCTCCAAGCGGTGAGAGAAGGAGAAGTGGGCGATGTGCGTGTTCGCATCGACGCGCGTCGTTAATAAATATTTCATCCATGCAGTATATAGTTGAGTGTGGATATCTATATATAATCCATCTTCTTAGGGGTTTAATGATATTCATGGACAGCCAACCTTCGGAGGAGCTCAGGAAGATCCAGCTGACCGGGGGCTCCACGTTCATCGTCTCCCTCCCCAAAGACTGGGTGAAGAAGGTAGGGCTGGGCAAGGGGAGCGTCGTGAGCATCACCCAGCTGGACGACCTCACCCTCTGCGTGCAGCCCAAGGACAGCAGGAAGGAGGAGGATGCCAAGAAGGCGATCATAACCGTCACCGACGATATGTCCCCGGAGAACGTCACGAGGAGGGTGATCTCCGCGTACCTCGTGGGGTACAACATCATCCAGCTGAGGAATCTCTCGAAGCGTATCGATCCCTCCCAGAGGTATGCGGTGAAGGATTTCACCCGGAAGAAGCTGGTGGGAACGGAGATCCTTTCGGATCTGCCTAGGGAGTTGACCCTACAGGTCCTGCTGAGCCATACGGAACTCTCGGTGAAGGACGCCCTGCGGAGGATGTGCATCATCGCCGCCTCCATGCACCGGGATGCGGTGAGCACCTTGGCCGCGGATGATTCGCAGTTGGCGCGGGAGATCGTGGGAATGGACGACGAGGTGGACCGGTTCGGCCTGTACATCATCAGGCTGCTGAAGGCTGCGGTGGTCAACACGGGGATCCTCAGGGAGATCGGCCTCGGGTCTCCGAGGGAGAGCCTGGGGTACAGGCTGATCACCAAGTCGGTGGAGCGGATGGCGGACCACGCGGTGAAGATCGCTGAGAACAGCCTGGCCCTGACCTTGATGACGTTGGACGATGAGGTCCTCTCGGAGCTCCGGGCGGTGAGCGATGCGGCGGTGAGGGTGTTCGAGGACGCCGTGGACTCGCTGTTCGAGGGGGACTACTCGACGGCGGAGGGGGTGATGACGGTGGCGCTGGAGGGGAGGAACAGGGAGGCGGAGATCGTCCAGATGATCATCAAGAATGCGCCCCCGAAGGACGTGCCTGAGCTGAGGCTTATCCTTGAGAGCATCCTGAGGACGGCGGAGTACGGGGCGGACATCGCGGAGGTGGTGCTGAACATGACCGTGGAGAGCGAGATCGGGCGGGGATAGCCCAGATCGTTTTTAAGCCCTGATCCCGCCGTGTTTAGATCGTCTGGGGGGTCGTGGTCCAGCTTGGTCTAAGATTCGCGGCTCGGGTCCGCGAGATCCCCGGTTCGAATCCGGGCGACCCCACCATTTTGAACGGCTCATAATTGTGGTCGCTCATAGTGGTTTTTCTAGGTAAGGGCCGTGTTTTATTAAACGGGGATCGAATCGTGGAGTAAGTTCCAACTCCCGATGTGTTATTCCCCCAATGAGTTTGATGGATAGACAGTTAGTGTTTGGGATAAGCACCAATTTCTTCGGTGTTTATTTCCACACGTACTAGGTTTAAAGAAACTAAAGGAAAGACTTCTAAAAGCTCAGGCACTACTCAACTTTATGAAAGAGAGATCCACGAGTTACGAACGCCCGCCGGATTCACGGCCCGAATTAATTGAACGCTTAAAAGAATTGCACGAGATAGGGTGGATCCAAACTAGGAAACAATTCAACGATGGTCTTGTCGGGAATACTTTAGAGGATTTCTTAGGCATCGAGGAAAACAACATTACTTTGCCCGATGCCGGAAGATATGAACTGAAAGCTCAAAGGTTGGGGACCGGTTCGTTGACAACCCTTTTACATTTTGATCCGTATCCCAGGAGGCCCAAGAGCGTGGTCGCCCATTATTTGGGACCGGTTTATGGGTGGCCGCACGAGACGATACCGGACGAGTGGAGTTTCAGAGTCACGATGTATGGAAAAGGGTATACTAACAGGGGATTCAAGATAGCAGTGGATCCAATACGAAACAGGCTGCTTGTGACGTTTGATCCGAACGAAGTGGCTCCGGATAAGCAAGACTGGTTAAAAGAAGTTTTGAGGAAAAGCGGGGGCAGGTTTGACCCGATTCCCCATTGGCCGTTGGATGAGTTGAAGAGGCGTCTAGAGAAAAAGCTCCCTAACACGGTATACGTACACGCAGTTTCCCGTAAGACGGGATCTGGGTACGAGGAGTTTCGATACGACCAGGCAACAGTTTATGAGGGAATAGATTGGGATAAAATATTGGCTGGTCTGTCTTCCGGTCAAGTGTATGTGGATTTTGATGCGAGAACTGGGCACAACCACGGCACGAAGTTTAGGATAAGACAGGGAACCCTGAATCAGTTCTACGCCAACATGGTGGAAATATTTGGCCCAACTTGAGGGTGTGAACTAAGGCGGGGGCCGCCAGAAATCCATGATGTACTCGAAGGTCACGCCCATCGTGATGTAATTACTGGGCCAACCAAATATTCCGACCCGGTTAACTATGTTTGTTCTGTCCCAGATTATGATGTTTCTCAGCTCAAACCCTGCGTCTTCGACGGCCTCGATCACGTAGACGTGGAGAGGGATCCGGGCGTTATTCCACCAGAAATCTGGAACGTTAATGACGTTATGACCCTTTATTTTCATTAATGGCAGTATTTCCGAGTATATCTCTGTTAATGCCTTCTTGTATTCTATGATGTCATAAGTGCCTAAATCTCGTGGATCTTGGCTGTATTGTTCCACCTTCATGTATTGCTCGTTTCTTCTATCTTTGCCCCTTCTGCTCTTGTTTTTTCTTTTCCTGTTCAACAAATTTGCATACGGCGGCGATGTGATAGACAGGGCGACGGTTTCTTCATCCAGGTAATCAGATATGTTTCTCGCATCGTCCCAAACGGCCATTTGTTTGGTGTGAGACACTAGTTTTTGTTGGGACAGCCTGGATTCGCTGAGCTCGACATACTCTTTCTTTAGATCGAATCCCAAGGCGTTTCTGTCGAGGTCGCGAGCGGCGACCAACACGGTCCCTGATCCTACGAAGGGATCGATCACCAGTTCACCTTTATGGGTGAAAAGTTCAACGCATTTCTTTGCCAGGGCTATGGGAAAAGTGGCGGGGTGTAGGTTTTTATCCCTGATGTCTCTGCCTTCATAATAAAACTGCCAAACGCCGATTTGCGCTTTTATCCATTCCTTCGCTGTCAAGCAGTTTAAATGATTGTCTGGACATTCGCATGTTTTCGAGAATCCGACTTTTAGTATTTCATTGGGTTTTTCTATTGTCGTTGAGACACCGGACATATAACCATGTCCCTCTAAGTAAGTCTTCCATATTAAATCTTGTTTTTAACGTTGATATGCGGTCCCCGACACGCCTCAATGTTCTTTGATATGGCTCACCGGAGAGAATGGAAGCACATACAAGCGCGTGTAGGTTTGTGCAACGCGAAGCACGCCTGATCAAACTTATTTTTGAGAGACAGTAAATTCAAATCATGCCCGTATACGACGAGCCAATCTACTACGAGATCGCCTTCAGCTTCGTGGACGCCGAGAAACAGGTGGACCTCTTCGAGGAGTTCATCGAGGCACACTCCAGAATAGAAGTGAAGAAGTTCCCCGACATCGGCTGCGGCCCGGCGGCGTCAGTGATAGCCCCGCAGATGTCGTCCTCCGAGCCCCTTTAGGGACCACGACTTACTCGTAGGCGGATGGGTCTAGGTATTTGCAGAATCTCGCGGATTGCATCGCGCAGGGGACACGCCACCAGAGTGAAACGATCTTGGACTTGCTCATCTGAGAACCTCGTGAAAGTCTATTAAAAAATGTCAGTTCGGCACGCGCCAATGAGAACGTGGGGGGTACGTACCCCCCCTGTTGGTTATTGTGTGCTTGGTTTTTTCTCTATTCCTAGAATCGTGTCGATTCTCTCTTTTGAATCAGTTCTCTTCACAATCATAGAACCGTTGGTCAAACCGACATCGAGAACATCCCCCTCTTTTATTCCGAGGGCCTGGGCGACGGGCTTGGGTATCGTCATCCTTAGGCTGTTACCGATCTTGACGACTTTCACGGGAATGGTTAAGGGCATTTTCACCACCAGATTGTTGTATATCCAAAAATTATACTCAATAATAAGTGTATCTTGAAGTTATACCAAGTGTAATAATCATGTGTATGAAGCCGAAGCTCCGCGAAAAGCCCTGGAAGCCGGCCACGCGCAACCGTTATACAATCATCAAACCCTTCAATCAAGGAAGATCATGATCTGGCTCACCGAAGAGGACAGAAACCTCCTCGCCGAGATGGAGGGCAAGATCTCCAAGGAGCTCATGCAGGAGAACTGGGAGCGCTTCATGGAGCACACACCCATCCACTCAGGCAGCCCCGAGGAAGAGGCCGCACTCCGGTTCCTCAAGGGGAAGCTGGAGGAATACGGCCTAGAACCCGAGATCCTCCGCTTCGACGCCTACATCAGCGACCCAAAAGGATCCAAGCTGGAGATCCTCCAGCCCCTGGAGATGGAGATCGCCTGCACCCCCTACCGCCAGGTCGGCACAACCGGCCCCAATGGCATCGAGGGAGACGTCATCTACATCTCCCCTCAGGACATCGGCAGGGTCCCCTGTAAGGATAAGATCGTCCTCGCCGAGCAAAGGACCGCCGGGGACTGGATGGGCCTCAGGGACGGCCTCCTCCTCAGGCTCCAGAAGATGGATGTCAAAGGCCTCATAGTCATCGAGCAGGACAGCTACAAGCCCGACGTCGTCCACCAGCGGGCCGACTTCAGCGTCTCGGGCAACCCCACCAGTGACAACATAGGCCTCGTTCAGACCATCCCCGCCATAGTCCACCTCACCCATAAGGACGGAGAGGCACTCAGGGAGCTCGTCAAACGGGGAGGCGTCCAGGCCAGGGTCACATCCATCGTCGAGACCGGTTGGAAGGAGCTGCCCCTCCTCGTCGCGGAGATAAAGGGTAACTGGGACCCCGACAGGTTCCTCTTGGTGAACGGCCACGTCGACACTCCCCCCTTCTCCCCCGGCGCCTTGGACAACGCCTCGGGGGACGTCGCCATCCTGGAGCTCGCCCGGATCCTCTCCATCTACAGGGGCCGGCTCCGCAGGAGCGTCCGATTCGCCTTCTGGCCCGGCCACGAGACAGGCCGCTACGCAGGCTCCACTTGGTACAACGACGCCTTCTGGCACGACCTCCGCTACCACTGCATCGGCTCCTACAACATCGACTCCCCCGGAGCTAAGGGGGCCAACACCTTCAGGGCCGCCCCCATCAGCGAGGTCCAGGAGGCCGTCGTCGAGAGCATACGGGCCGCCACGGGTATCAGGGTCGACAGATTCAGGTGGCCCACCAGGGCCGGGGACGGCAGCTTCTGGGGCACAGGCCTCCCCCACGTTAGCCTCACTTCCTCCAGGCCTGAGGAGCTCTACGACCCCTATGTTAACTACTCGGGGGGAGGGTGGTGGTGGCACACGACCCAGGCGACCATGGAGCACGGCGACGTCGACGTGTTGGAGACGGATGTCAGGGCCGAGCTCAACTACATATTCCTGATGGTCAGCTGCCCCGTCCTCCCCATGAACTTCACACCCTACGCCGAGCACTGCCTCAACGTCCTCGAAGGCCTCCAAG
>JAUWBQ010000115.1 GCA_030601645.1 Candidatus Bathyarchaeota archaeon
CCCTTAAGATCGGTCAGGGTGAATGCGGAGATGGAAGATTCGATGGCGATCTCTAAAATCTTCGTCTGATGTCCGGCTTTCTTGCGTTCATCGATGTCTCTCTCAATGGTCTTGATCCCCGCGAACTTTCCTTCTTCCATGATCTCGCGCGCGGCGTAGTTCATTCTATCGGACATCGATGTTATCCTTCTTCGCAAACCAGACCTGTCTACCAGTCTTTCGTACAGGCGCTTACTTTTAATAATTAATGAATTATGAATTTGGAACAAGTGACAATAATACGTGTTTGAAAACCATAAACGGCAGACTGTTCGCGCGCGCTCAGGCGGCCTTGATGACATGAGGCTGGCCCCATGGCAGATAGAGACACTGGTCATAGGCGGCGTAGAGTGCACGGAGAACATGGTGGGGAAGTATTTCGACGTGAAATTCATCCTATACGACGCCGAAACAGAGAGATTGTTGGACGAGAAAGAGATAGACCGGGCCTGGTTCGTCAAGGAGATCGTGGTCCTGGGAACCATATACGGCTGCTGGATAGAGTAAACACCCCGAAACAACTCTTGGGGGAAGCCAAACCGATTCGCGTAACCCCCCTCTGTTTTTCTGGTTTCACATGTTTAAAACTAGAAACAACGACGCAACCTGGCGCGAGCGAACGATCCTAACTGCTTCCGAAGGATTTGCTGAGGCCTTCCCCCCAGAACTGGAATAAATTCCTGCTAGATTCTTGGAGATTGGCGTTCGACCCTGCTCTGAACAGGTACACCGTCGAGACGATCAGGATGCCAAGGACGACTATCATGATCGCCAGTTTTACCGAGAAGGATCTCATTCGTCACGCCCTCCTGCGATGCCCACGCTCTGCTTCAGGAGCCGCCGATGCCTTCCTCCTCACGTTTTCCACCCTTTTCCTGTATTTATTCAAGGATTAAATCTAATATAAGCCTTCTCTAACGATTTTGGCTTATTTTTTCTATTATTGGAAGGAGAATATTAGCTTCCTTCCGATTTTGGACAATTATCCAATTTTGGCACGAACCGAAAAGGAAGTAATCAATTTTATGAATCCATTTTCGCCCATTAGCCCCTTATTATGCGTCGTCACTAACTACCCACTTTCAATTAGAAAACAGCATACCTATAGGTTGACGTAGACGAGAGACGGGTTCCCCCTATTGCCGAGACATAAATGCGATACGGTGACTTCACTGAGGGTCTTCGCCTCGACGTTAAGGCTTCCACCATTTAAAGCTGAGGAACCTGATCTCCTCTCCCGATACCATGGCTATGATGAAGGTCTTCCTGACGGTGGTGGCCAACCGCCCAGCCTCGACGAGCTCGGCAGCCGTGAGTCCATCTAACGAGCTCTTCACCTTCACAAGGAAGGGGGCGTGGTCCAAGCCCGGGCCCTTCTCGTAGACCGCGAAGTCGCACCCATATTTTATCCCCGGGGTAACCACGTACCCCCTCTCCCTGAGGTCTCGGTAGACGATGTACTTCTCGTCCAGTCCCTCCAGGGTTTTCCTGGCTATTGCTCTGAGCTCCTCCAGGCCGACTTCCTTTTTTTCCTCCCCGGAGCAGACGGAGATCATTCCCTTCTCTAGGAGGTATATTCCCTCTATGGGATCCAAGACTAAGGGGGCTTCGAAGTCTTCCTTGGGCTTCGGGATGCCGAGGGGTTTCCCGTAGTACCCTTCGCCGTAGAGCCTCCTGCCCTCCTCTGGGGACCAGACGATGAGGCGGCTGTCAGAAAGGGCCTCTACAAGGGCTAGGGGTGCATCCACTGGGGTCATCTCTACAGGGCCAGGATTCTGATGAGGTCGACCTCTTCGACGGCCAGGTCGATCATCTCCTCCAGCTTCATGGCGATGTCCCGGAGGATGAGGATGAGGGGGAGCTCTGCTTCGCAGGTGATGATCTCGAGGTCCAGCTGCCTGTAGAGGGTGTCAACCCTACGCTCCAACTCGTCCACCTCGCTCGTCAGGGCGAGGGAGCGTTCGGAGTTGAACCCTAGGCTGATGATGCTCTCCCGGAGCTTGATGAGGGCGTCGAAGGCTGCGTCGGCCATCTCCACTAGGCCCACGCCAACGCTGGATGGGATCTTCCACTTCCTGTCCCCTATGGCCCAGAGACGGATGCCAGCGGACTCGGCGTGGTCGATGATCTCCGAGGCTTTGATGATGAGGCGGTAGAGGTCTTCCTTGTTGAAGAGCATGCTGCCGGACTCGTGGATCTCCTTCATTATGTTCCTCTTGATGTTGATGGACTCGTACTGGATCTTCTGGAGCTCTTCCAGTCTCTCCCGCATCCCCTCGGTCTCATGCTTGACGAGGCTGTCGATCATCACGAGAACCTTTCTGTAGATCTCTACCACTAGCCTCGCGTGGTCCTGACACATCATCAGGAGGTTACGGAGGGTCCTGTCCTCACTCTCAACGGGGAAAACCATCTGTTGCACCTGAACGAACTTGACATTTAGATAAGTGTCCCAATGGTTTTTAAGCGTTAAACCCATTTTGAGAATTTACTTTTATTAAAACATTCATGATCCTGAATAGGGGTTCCCTGGGACTCTCCTGGGTCCGCCATCAGTCACGTTTCTTCTTGCTGCTGGTCCACCAGTCGAGATAATCGCTGTGGCGGCGTCGCTTCTTGTCCTCCTCATCCTCCGGTCTGGAGCGGAGCCGGTCTCTTGCGTCTGATAGCTGGGTTTCGGTGAATGTCATTCCGCAGCTCTTGCAGCTGTGCATCCTGAGCTTCCTGTCCCAGACGAGTTCGCCACCGCATTCGGTGCAGTAACTCGGCATCTCAACCAACCCTCATTGGATGAGGGGAAGATAAAAAGATTGATGTGGGGGGAAGGTGTCAGGGTCAGGCCGGCTCCGGTGGTGGGGAGGCTATGAGGCCCTGGCGCATCAGGAGGGCCACTATGTCCTGGCTCCTCTTGATGATCGCCGCAGCGTGGTCGTAGAGTTCCTGTCTGCTCACCTTCTTCCGGGCGATCCCCTGCTCTATTGCCTTTAGGCCGGTCTCCACAGCCTGCCTCGGGTAGATCTCCCACTCGCTCATGGAGGGGAGGATGTAGTCCTCAGTCAATCCCTTGTCCTCGGCGAACTGGGCCAGCTCGGTGGCGGAGGCTATGCACATCTCGTCTGTGATGGTCTTAGCCCTCACGTCCAGGGCGCCCCTGAATATGGCGGGGAAGACGAGGCTGTTGTTCACCTGGTTGGGGAAGTCGCTGCGCCCTGTAGCGACCAACTTCGCCCCGGCCTCCTTCGCCTCCCATGGCCAGATCTCCGGGATAGGGTTGGCGCACGCGAAGACGATGGAGTCGTCAGCCATGACGGACACATCTTCCGGGGTGATCACCCCGGGCCCCGGCTTTGAGGCGGCGATGCAGATGTCGCTGCCTTTCATGGCCTCTCTGATACCTCCAGTCCTGCCCTCGGCGTTGGTCTTAACGGCGAGATCCCACTTGTAGGTTCCCTCGAGCTCCTTGCGGCTCTGGCTGAGGATGCCTACGCTGTCCACCATGTAGACGTTCTTCGGATTCACTCCTGCGGCCTCCAGGACGTAGAAGGTCCGGGTGTTAGCCGATCCGCTGCCCACTATTGTGAATTGGGCCTCGCCCATCTTCTTCCCTACGAACTTTAGGGCGTTCATGACCCCGGCCAGGATTACCGCGGCGGTGCCCTGCTGGTCGTCGTGCCAGACTGGGATGGGCATCTCCTTCCTCAGGGTGTCCAGGATGTGGAAGCACTTTGGCTTGGAGAAATCCTCCAGGTTGATTCCACCGAAGCTGGGCTCGATCCACTTGACGGCCTGGATGATCTCCTCGGGGTCCTTGGTGGCCAAGCATATGGGGAAGGCGTCTACGCCCCCTAGGTACTTGAAGATGAGGGCTTTCCCCTCCATGACGGGTAAGCCCGCCAGGCCCCCGATGTCCCCCAGGCCTAGGACCCGGGTGCCGTCGGAGACGACCGCAACGTAGTTCCACTTGCTGGTCTGCTCGTAGGCCAGCTCCTTGTCCTTCTCGATCTCCCTGCAGGCGGCTGCGACACCGGGCGTGTACCAGATGGAGAAGTCTTGGAGGCTGCGGATGGCGCACTTTGGCATAACTTCCAGCTTGCCCCGATAGAAAGCGTGGTAGGGGGGACCGATCTTGCTCCACTTCGAGGCCTTGGCTAGAAGCTCCTCTGTTGTGGCCTTCTTCATTTCCAATCTCAGGAACTAGAGAGGATTGAGTATAAAATCCTATTGAAAAATAGGGGCAGGACTCCGATAAACAGAGGCCCCTGGCTTCTTATTGCGTCCCTCGATCTGCGTCCTTGGGCTGCTGGCCCTGTTCGCCTAGAACACCAGCTCCCTCTTCTGGAATGTGTAAAGTGCACATAACAGGGCTATCAACCCAACGCCGACCAATAGGGATAGCTCGTTCATGAGCATCCCCCCTGCTGTAGGATGGTACCCGTACTCATGTAGTTGAAGAGGGACAGGTCCTTCAGGAACCCCAGGTTCCCCAGGTCCCCGAGCCTCGTCATCACGTACTGGGCTAGTATCAGGGCGCCGGAGGCGCTCAGAGCCCGGTTCGACTCCAAGAACAGCGTCCCGCACAGCAGGGAGAGCGCACCCAGGGCGAAGAGCCAAAGCCAGAACCCGGCCATGGCGTGCCCGAGGAATGAGATCAAGGGTCTCCCCGATGCTCTGGGGATCCACCACCGCGAGGACGTATACGAACGCGGGATAGAGGAAGCTGTACGCTAGGTAGACCATGAACTTTTCCAGGAGATACCTCCACCTTGGGATGGGGTAGCTCAGGGTCACGTCCAGGGTCTTCTTGTCCACCTCGGATGTAACGATCTTGGCAGGGACGAGTATCGCGAGGAGCACTATGGCCCACTCCATGGTGACCCCCACGTACATGTAGAAGGCCCCCTGCCAGGTGGTGAGGTCTATGACTCCCATCGGTCCAAGGAGGGCCTGATAAATGGGGCTGTCCAGGAGTTGAGCGATCCTCGCCACCTGGTCCTTGAGCTGGGGCCAGATGTTAGTCATCAGGGGGACGATCATCGAGACGAAGAAGGAGGTCATCTCCGCCGCATCACGAGGTGGAGGGCTAGCCCAAGTATCAACCCAATGATTGTTGTCTCCAACGGAAAACCCGGGATGCCCCCTCCCCCCGAGGACTCTTCGGTTTCTATTTCAGGTTCGATTACCGAGAGATCAAGGGATCGGCTCCTTGAGGCATGATGGCCGGGGTCCCCACCCCAAGACGTCTCTACGTTCCAAGAGCCAACCTTTGAGGGCTCGTAGTAATCTCTGTAGCTACCATCGGCCTCTGTAAGTACATGCCTCACGAGAGATGAGCCGTCCGGCTTCGTGTAGGTCAATGTGACGTTTGCTCCGGAGACGGATGGCTCGATTAAACCAGAGACTGTCGATGGGTCTCCCAGTAATACCGTAGTTGATGAAAGGGAACAGGAGATGGTCGTCTCAAGTATTCTCCAATCCCACCACTCCCCTACGAAATATATCTTGGAGTCGTCTGGGGAGAAGAGGGGGCAGTGGGCCAGGAAGCTCTGAGGGAAGAGATCTGAGGTCAGGTCTAGGACATCGCCACCGTCGGAGTTCATAGTGTAGATGTCGTATCTCCCCTCGACGCACATCGCGGACACCGAGTAGACTATCTTGTCCCCGGAGTTCGACCAGACAGCTAGGCCCTGGGTCCATCCAGTGTCTGAGAGGGCCACCTCTCCCGACCCGTCGAGGCTGACGCAGTAGAGGTCGTAGTTCCCGTGGGGCAAGGCGTCGTCTACCATCCTCTCGAAGACGATCTTGCCGCCGTCGGGACTTATGCGGGGGTCGTAGTCTCCGAAGGGAAGCACGGCGTTCCCCCATTCCCCGGCTCTCGGAGGGTCGGTCACCTGGACGGCACCCGAGCCGTCTTGGTTCATTATCCAGATCTGGAAGTTACGGGTGAAGGCGATCTTGTCC
>JAUWBQ010000125.1 GCA_030601645.1 Candidatus Bathyarchaeota archaeon
CCTTCACACGGGCACATGAAAAACCTGAAAACCGCTATAAGCGACCACCATTACAAGATGGCGGGCCCGGTGGGATTTGAACCCACGACCTCAGGCTTAGGAGGCCTACGCGCTATCCATACTGCGCTACGGGCCCACGCCAAAACAGGGGTATGACTCCCCACATTTAAAAATAACCCCGAACCCCCCACGCAAACTATAAAGGAGAAACCCACCCCCTACAACCAATGCGCGGGGGTACCCGAGTCTGGTCAAAGGGGCGAGACTTAAGATCCAACCCTCGGGTAAGAGATCTCGTAGCCAAGGCTTCCGCGGGTTCGAATCCCGCCCCCCGCACCAAAAACCCACCCCCCACTAACAGAGACAAAATGAAAAATAAAGGGATGAAACGAGGTCGTCTACTTCTTCAGCATCGGACCCACAAAGTACCCGACTATAGCCCCTATAATCAGGGCCGCAATCGCGTACATCTGCCAACTGCTAGCGGAGCTCTGCGCCGCAGCGAGATCAGCCTCTAGGCCCGTTACGTCTCCCTCGAGAGAGGTGACCTGAGTGTTCAACCCGCTCACGTCGCCCTCGAGATCAGATACGTCGTCCTCGAGACCAGAAACCTCGCTGTTCAGACCACTCACTTGGCCCTCCAGCGTGGAAACATCACCCTCGAGCCCGGAGACATCACTCTCCAGATCGGAGATCTCGCCCTCCTTCGCCTCGATATCATTAACCGAGTCGATGAGCAACCCAGAGTACTGCGTCACATAGTCGATGATATTCTCGAACAACCGACCGCCCTGCTGGGGATTCGCATCCGCGCCGTACCGGTCCGCCCGGAGCATCTCCGGCTTATACAGACCCATGTACTGCCCGAAGGGCGCATCCCCCGTCGCGATCACGATGTTACCCGAGTCATAATCGACCTCCAAAGCCATCACCGGGAACGACCCCTCGTCACCGGCCTCATGGACCTCGGGACTGGGCTCGCTGTTATCCACCACGACACCGGCTTCCGACGTCGTCATGATGATGTAGACACCGTCCGGGGCATCAGTCTCGAGAGCGACGTACGCGCCACCCTCGTATCCGATGATGATTCCGGGCCCGTGGAACAGGCCCCTCTCCACACCGGAGACGAGATGAGCGAACTCGGGGTCCACATTATCCGAGACCCCAAGAACCCTGTAGGGGGCACCGCCGTTTGAGACGGGGTCCTCGGTCGAGGACGCCTCAAACCTGAGAGCGCTCCCAATGTACTCCAACGCAGAGTTAGCGGAGGCCTGACGCATAGCATCATTCCCAAAGTCACTGTCAGCGGCAACCCAGATGGCTTTACCGCCCTCTTCAAACCAGGACTTTATTTTACTCAGCTCAGCATCAGAATACTCCAACGAGGAATCCGCCTGAATCATGATGAGCATATCGGCGCCCGTCAGCTCGGACGCCCCGATATCCCCATACACGACAGACCAGGTAATCCAGGACATATTACTCATGACCATAGTCAGCTGAGTGTCAGGGTTCAAAGCCCCCTTCAGATGTACAACCACTTTAGGATTAGCGGCCAAAGTCGGCGCAGCGACGGAACAGAGAGATAAAGCAAGTGTAGTCAGCAGAAGGATCGAAAGGATTTTCTTTTTCATATTTTCCCTTCCGATTCAATATCTCTCATCGTATTTAAAACACTTCTCAGGAGCTCCGGACAAAGTTAAAAAGGCTTCAGAATACTATCGAATGAGGATGAATCGATGGATCGGAAGGTAATCTTGGGCATAGCCGTCGTCGTCATTATCGCCGTGGGTGGATACTTTTTAATGCAGAAACCGGAGACTCCACCGAGCGAGTACACCCTCTCTGTGGATTCGTCGCCTGTCTCAGGGGTGACTGTTACAGTCGACGGCGTCGCGTACGAGTCCCCGTTCGCGGCCGAGCTGGAGGAGGGAGGTTACACGGTGGTGGTGCCGGATGAGCTCACGGTGGAGGGTATCGATTACACGTTCACGGGATGGGCCGATGGATCGGCTGACCCCGAGAGGACTGTGGATCTCTCAGCGGATACCGATCTAGAGGCACATTATGAGGAGATAGTCGTCGAGGAGCCAGAACCTGAGCCCTCGTCACAGGTGACAGTATCCGGGAGAATCACTGACTCCGAATCGGGAGACCCTATCGGAGGAGCTACCGTCTCTATCGATGGAGAGACCGTGACCACTGGAGCGGATGGAAGTTACGAGGTTACGGTCGACAAGGGCACCTACGCGGTGACAGTGTCCAAGGACGGGTATGAGGACGAGACCAGCACCGTCACGGAGTCCAGCGCAGATGAATACGCTCTGGACCTGACCCTGGTCGTCATCCCGCCGACCCCGTCCACAGAGATCATCCTCAACGTGATCACCCGACACGGCTCCGACATCACCCGGAAAGCGGAGGAGTTCTTCAGGGAGACCGAGTACTGGGAGATATACAACTTCAAAGACATCAAATGGATCCCTGTAACCTCGAGCCTCTGGGTCGACACAATCGCGAGACGGGGCGACATCGACCTCGGCTGGGGAGGCGGCCCCGTGGTATTCGACATCATCTACAGGGAAGGCCTCACAGCCCCCCTCGACAGCGACGATGTCCTGGAAGCCCTGGCCGAGATACCCGACCAGATCGGAGGAGTCGCCACCAAGAGGATCGACGACGGAGACGTCCACTGGGTGGGAGCTGCAATCTCCTCATTCGGCTTCACCATCAACACCCAAGTCCTAGAGTTAGAGGGGGTCCCTATCCCAACTAAATGGACTGACCTAGCCAACGAGACATATTCTCCAATCTTCTTGATGGATAAAGTGATCGGCACCGCTGACCCAACCCTTTCGACATCCAACACCAGGATGTTCGAGATAATACTCCAAACCCACGGATGGGAGAGGGGCTGGGAGATCATGACCACGATGGGCGGGAACGCAAAGATCTTCGACCGGTCGGAGAGCGTGAGAGACGCGGCCATCCAGGGGGAGATCGGTGCAGGGACGACCATCGACTTCTATGGATATACAGCCCAGCTACAGAATCCCGGGATATGCTGGTACGTCTTCCCCGAGGACGGGACCCTGGTCAACGCTGACCCGATCGCCCTCCTCACTACATCTCCGAACCCGGAGGCCGCCCAGGCGTTTGTGGCCTGGCTGCTCTCCCCTGAGGGACAAATTCCCTGGCTAGACCCCAACATAAACAGGCTGCCCATCAACCCCGCGGTTTTCGACACCCCGGAGGGCCTGGCGCGGGCTGATCTCAAGGAGATCTACGAGAGGTCCCAGGATGCCATTATATCCGGGTTCAGTGATGACCTTGCCCTCTCTTACGAGTTTACCATGATGTACTATTTCCACGCGACTCTGGTGAGGCCCCAACTCATGCTCACCTCAGCTTGGGAAGACCTAACCCTAGCAAAGTTTGATGGAGATATCACACAGGCCCAGTTCAAGGAACTCGTGAATCAGCTGAGCGACCCCCTCCTATTCGAGTTCACCGATCCGGCGACAGGCCAGACCGTGACATTCACTGAAGAGTTCGCCATCTCCATCAACGAGAAGCTGAGGACGGATCCGGAATACAAAACGGAGATGGTCGCCTCATGGATGGAAGCTGCCGAAGCCCGCTACGACTCCGTCAAAGCCCAGGTGGCCGCTCTGGTTCCATAGTCGAGGCCTAATCGGAGCTTCGCAGAGGTACGTCGAGTGGATCTCAAGAAGACTATCGGGACTCTCAAGAGGGAGCTGGACGCGATGACCGCGATCCAGACTTTTATAGCATACGCCTTTCTGCTGGTCTTCCTCATCGCCCCCCTCGTCCTCATGATCGGCCAAGCCTTCGTCTATCACGGAGGAGCATCCTTCAGATGGTTCACCGACCTCCTCAGCAGCCCCGAGTACGTCTCCTTCACATCGAGGGGAGGCAGGCTCTTCGAGGTGCGAAGAGGGGTCATGTACCTCTGGGGATACGACTACGGGATCCTCCTAAACTCCCTGTTAGTCGCCTTCTTCGTGACCGTGTTCTGCTCCATCATCGGCGTCGTGGCCGCGATGCTCATGGGCCGCTACAGGTTCCCTGGGAAGGGTCTTTTCAGAGTCCTGCTGCTGATACCCCTCCTCGCCACGCCCTTCGTGAACGCGTACATCATCGGGAAGCTCTTCAACCCCCGGGGCGGCCTCATCAATTATCTCCTCGTCGACCTCCTTCACATCCTCCCATGGAGGCTCGACATCGACGGGCTCGTCGGGGTGACCCTCGCCCAGACCCTATCATACTATCCCATCATATTCCTGAACGTCCTCGCCTCCCTGAACAGCATCGACCCCAGCGTCGAAGAGATGGCCGAGAACCTGGGCGCCCGGGGTTTAAGGCTGTTCAGGACGGTGACACTTCCTCTTTTCCTCCCGGGACTCGCGGCGGGGGCTGTCATCACGTTCATCTTCAGCCTCGAGGACCTCGGAGCGCCGATCGGCTTCACCGGGGCCAGAGCGAATCCCCTGTCTAGGAAGCTGGTTTCCTATCAGGTTTACAGCAGCTTCGCCGAGGCGCTCACGGGAAGCTTCTCCCCGAAGATCGCCGCCCTAGCCGTGATCATCCTCTTCATCGCCGTCGCTGGGTTCCTGATCATCAGACGATACGTCAACCTACGCACATATGCGATGCTGAGCAAAGGCGGCAGATGGAGCCCAAGACTCAGGACCCCATCGATCAAGACTCAGGCCGTCATCATCCTCTCCCTAATATTCCTGGTCACATTGGCTTCGATGCCCCAAATCGGAACCGTCATACTCGCGACATCAAACTGGGCCATCAGCGGGACCCTGCCCACCAAGGCTACAGGCCAATACCTGGGAACTCTCATATCAGATCCCGATGTGACTAGAGCCATCGTTAACAGCCTACTCTACTCGGTGGCTGCAGTGGTGATCACAGTCCTTGTAGGCTCTAGCATCGCATACGTGGTCGCGAGGAGAGACATACCCGGACGATCCCTTCTAGACATCCTAGCGACGATTCCCGTGGCGGTGCCAGGGATTGCCCTAGCGGTGGGATATTTCCTCCTCTTCTCATCGAAAATGTTCCGGGGCTCGATCCTAGATCCACTGCTGGACCCCGCCCTCCTCATGATCTTAGCTTACTCGATACGCCGACTGCCGTTCACGACGAGGGCGGTGTCGGCGGGCCTCGCGCAGGTCGACAAGAGCCTCGAGGAGTCCTCGATGAACCTCGGGGCCAACAGACCGACCACCTTCTTCAAGATCGTGCTCCCCCTCATCATAGGTCACATTCTCGGAGGAGCCATCCTGAGTTTCGTCTATTCGATGTCCGAGGTGAGCACCAGCGTCACCCTGGGGGCCCTGCGTGAGGATCGAGTTCCCATCACGTTCTTCATCAGCCAGATCGTATACGGCGTGGCTGCTGTGGGGTCGGTGAGCATCGGGGCTGCCCTCTGCGTGCTACTCATGGCAGTGCAGATCACCGCGATGGCGATCTCCAACTACATTCTAAAACAGAAGGTAGCATTCCTAGGAGTGTAAAATATGGTTAAAGTTGAGCTCAAAGGGGTCACGAAAAGGTTTGGGGATGTCGTGGCCGCGGGAGATGTAACCCTCCAGATCGAGGACGGGGAGTTCTTCACCTTCCTCGGGCCCAGCGGATGCGGTAAGACCACCACGATGAGG
>JAUWBQ010000194.1 GCA_030601645.1 Candidatus Bathyarchaeota archaeon
CTGCAGCGATCTCGCCAGCGACCAGCTGGACATGCTGCGGGAGGTCGCGAAGATGCAGATGGGCCAGGGCCTCGACTACGACTCCAAGATCATGGACAAGGCCCGGGACCGGGCCCAGAGACGGTTCAAGGAGGCCCAGGAGAGGAGGGAGGAGGCCGAGGCCGACCTCGAGGAGCTGGAGGCAGAGCAGATGCGGGAGGCGGTGGAGCAGCTCCTAGAGTCGGACGAGAGGCTGGAGGACATCCTCGAGAGGATGACCACCAGCGAGGAGAGTGCTAGGCTCCAGGCGGAGGTGGAGGAGCTCGGCAAAGAGTCCCAGGCCCTCACCCAGAAGGACTTCGAGGAGGTCCTCTCCGAGTTCGGCAGGAGGGGCCTCACGGAGGCCAAGAAACCGAAGTTCACCCTCACCTCCAAGGGAGCCCAGCTCCTGGGCCGGGGCTTCCTCAGCAGGATCCTCCAGAGGCTGGCCAGGCTGGGGGTCGGCCCCCACAGGATAGAGGACGTGGGCCACGGGCCCTGGGTCGCCTCAACCGTCCGCCCCTACGAGGCGGGGGACCCCTACGAGAGGATCAGCATCGAGAGGAGCCTCCTGGCCACCCTGGAGCGGGGGGGCAGCTTCGGTGACGTGAGGCTCGAGGACTTTAGGGTCTACGAGGCCATCCACAGCACCGAGGTGGTGTTCGGCGTCCTTGTGGACCAGAGCGCCTCCATGAACCGGGGTGGGAAGCTGGGGGCCGCGGTGGAGACGGCCCTCGCCCTCTCCGAGCTGATGCGGACCCAGTTCCCCGAGGATCGGCTGAGGATATTCGCCTTCTCGGAGGAGGTCAAGGAGGTGGTGCCCTGGGAGCTCCCGGCCATCGCCGTCCCCATGGGATACACGGACATCAGGGCGGCCCTCCGGAGCTTCAGGCTCGCCGCGGCCCACGAGGCGGGGAACAAGCAGGCCCACCTCATCACCGACTCCGCCCCCAACTTCGAGGACGGGGAGTACGTAGGCTTCGAGAGGGGCCTGGCGGGGGTCATCGACGAGGCCAAGCGGTACAGGGCGGCGGGCATCACACTGAACATAGTGATGCTGGACGAGGACCCCAAGCTCCGGGAGATGGCAAAGGCCATCGCGAGGCACAACCTGGGCAGGGTCTTCTTCACCCGACCCGGGAGCCTGGGGGACGCATTGGTGGAGGATTATCTGGTCTCGAAGCGGGAGTTCCTCAGACTTTGAGGCTCACCCGTGGTCGAGCCTCCTCATCATGGGGAACAGGATGACCTCCTTGATGCTGGTCTGGCCCGTGAGGAGCATCACCAGCCTATCCTCGTCCAGCGGCTTCCTCTGGACGAACCAGCCGCTGTCGGTCTTCAACTCCGGGACGTGGGCGAGGTCTATGTAGAGGGGAGCGTCGCCCTTGGCCCCGAAGAGGTCGTAGAACTTGTCGGCTCCTTCGCGGTAGCTCATCGTGGTCTCAGTGTGGGCGTGGAGGGGTTCTCCGATTTATCAGTTGCTGAAGCATGGGGGTCTAGTATGCGTAGGGCGTCTGACGCAAGGCTAAAGTGCGATACGGGACAAGGTTGGGGTGGTGTGTCTGCGTTGTCGGATGGCGAGATGAAGCAGATGGCGGAGCTCCTCAGGTCGGGGGCCACGATGCTGAGCTACAGCTGCCCGGAGTGCGCCTCCCCCCTGTTCAGGCGCAAGACGGGGGAGATCTGGTGCGCCAAATGCGACCGGAGGGTGGTCATCGTCCCCGAGGGGGAGGAGGCGTCTGTTCAGGCGGGGACGCGGCTAGAAACCTTGGAGAGGGCCCTGGTGGACAAGCTCGTCTCCATGGGGGGGCGTCTCTCCCAGGAAACTGATCCCGAGAACCTGAAGGCGGTGGCGGATGTCCTGGACACGCTGCTGGCCTCCTTGGAGAGACTGAGGAAGATCCGGAAGGTGTAGCCTCAGAACAGGGTGATGACGGCTGCCCCCGCGACTATGGCGAGGCAGCCGACCCCGGTCCTCCAGTCCAATTCTTCGCTGCCCCTCAGCAGGATGAGGCTGAGGATTATGGAGAAGAGGGGGTTCGTCCCTATGAGAGCGGAGACGACGGAGACCTCACCGGAAGCCAGGGCGGTGAACATGCTGAGCCACCCGGCGCTGACGATGATGCCTGACAGGACGAAATATCTGCCGCTGCTCCGGTTCAACCTGATCGCGTCCATCCTTTGGGTCAGTATCAGGTACGCCCCGAAGGAGAGCAGGCTCGCCCCCGCGCCCACCAAGGCCCCCAGGGTGGCCTCGGGGAGTATGTTGAGCCCAGCCTTCCGGACGACGGAGGAAGCCCCGTAGAACACCGCGGCCGCGATGGGAATCAGGATCGCCGTGCTCTTCATCCGGGAGCCCGCAGAGTCTCCGCCCCGGGTGATGGCTATGCCCGCTACGACCAGGACGGTCCCCAGCAAGACCGTCGGGGCGACCTTCTCCCCGATGAAGAGGACGGCGAAGAGGGTGGAGAAGATGGGGCTGGAGCCTATGATGGTGGCGCTCACCGGCACCCCGAGCCTCTCGATGGACATGTAGTTGAAGAGCCTGCCCAGGGTCGAGGCCAGGATCCCCGAGGCTATGAAGAATGCGATGGCGGTCCAATCGATCCTCGTCGGGGGGACGGCCATGATCAGCCCTGAGAGGAGGACGACCTGGACCAGCGCCCCCACCATGGCCCCTGTCATGGGGGTCGAGTCCCTCATGCCCAGACGCGCCAGGACGGCGCTGGCCCCGTAGCAGATGGCCGTGAACAGGCTGAGGAGCTCGACGTACATCAGATCAAATCCAGTATCCCTGAGCATGTGGCGAGGCTTATTAAATGGATGCCCACGAGGGACGCATACGACAGGATACCAGTCTACCGTTCGCCTTCCAGCAGTTTCTGGACGAGGGAGAAGATCTCCGCTTGGACCGCCTTCCTGGGCTTGTCGGCGTCGATCCTGACGAGCTCCCCCTCCTCCACCAGCTGGAGGTAGATGTTCCTCACCTTCCTCAGGTAGTCGGAGTCCTCGAAGACGGTCTTCCGCCGTTTCACCCTCTGGAGGCTGTACTCCGGGAGGATGTCCAGGAGGATGCCGAGGTCGGGCTTCGGGGCGAACCGGTTCATCTCCCGGATCCAGTCGAGATCCAGCCCTCCGGCTCCCTGGTAGGCCAGGCTAGAGTAGAGGTAGCGGTCGGAGATGACGATGCGCCCCCTCCTCAGGGCGGGCTCGATGACGGTCTTCACGTGCTCGAAGCGGTCGGCGGCGAACAGCAGGGCCTCTGTC